>CAYJLL010000129.1:4646-5500 GCA_964370955.1 uncultured Rikenellaceae bacterium
TTAAACTCACCAATCGTTTGATGAGCCCCGATATTAGTTTCAACATAACAGCCCCTAACGCTACTCCCGAAACCCAAAATATAATTCGCAATTCTCTCAACACCGAAGAGGCGCTCTCTATGCAGTTTATGTCACTCTTTGTATCGGGAGCATTTATGCCCGATATGAGCGCAGCGGGAATTGGATCTATGGGTAGCTCGATTCTATCGACAACGGGTCTTGAATTTATCTCCAACCAAATCTCAAATCTAATCTCGACTCAAAATCTGAAAATTCGCCCAACTTTCCGCCCTCGCACCTCTCAAAACTCAGAGGAGGTTGGGGTGCAGGCATCGATCAGCCTATTGGAGGATAAGCTATTTATCGAGGCCGAAGGTAACTACACCGCAGGCGAACTAAGCAATAGCCAGCAGAATCCATTTACGGGCGAGGGTGGTATCACAGTGATGCTCAACCAAGCACAAACGCTTTCGGTTAAGGGCTTTACTCGTGTAATCGATCGTTTCGATGAGTCGCAAGGCTTGCAAGAGAGTGGTGTTGGACTCTATTTCCGCCAAGGATTCCAGAGCTGGGCTGACCTGAAGGCTCGCTATATGCGCTATTTGAGCGAACGTCGTGATCGCCGCACTCAAAGAAAAGCTCTCAAGGAAGACAATAAACAAAACTCACAAGAGTAGATGCCGCTCTGAGGCTTGTGTTTTTCTGTAGTATTTATAAGAATAAATTATCTCAAAAGTCTTGGATATCTGAGAAATGTTTTATAACTTTGTATTATAATTCTCATAACAAATTATTAATTTTAAATTAACCGCTTGTTATTTTATGTTTTAAGAAAGCCCCCTAAAGTGTTTTAA
>CAYJLL010000130.1:0-5434 GCA_964370955.1 uncultured Rikenellaceae bacterium
TTCTTCTAGGGGCTAAGGTGCTCTATGGCCCTGGTAAGGCTGTCAATGCAGGGGTTGTTGCAACCTCAGGCTTGGAGATGACCCAAAACTCAATGAAACTAGGATGGACAGCCACTGAGGTTGATGACAAACTAAATCAGATTATGAGCTCTATCCACAATGCGTGTATGGAGTATGGCACCGAAAATGACGGCTATATCAACTATATGAAGGGAGCAAACATTGCTGGCTTTATGAAGGTTGCCCAATCGATGTTGGAGCAAGGAGTAATCTAGAATCACTCCCAAACCGACACCAATAAAAAAGCAAGCCTCGGACATTCACTTGTCCGAGGCTTGCTTTTTTTTAATCCCGTGTGCCACCTAAGGCACTATCATTGATTTAAAGACAAGGTTAGTTTGCCCCTGCGAAAATTAGCACCACATACAAACGATCGCCACTACGATAGAAAGCGCTAGCGATATGGGTATTAGTGCCATCCATAAGCAAATCTGTATCTTCTTTGAGCGACTCAAGAGCGTGCTGCACGGGGTCTTCCGTAGACGCATCCATCACAGCCAGATGCTCACTTACAGTATGACAATTGAATCCCACGTCCTCCAGTACGGTGACAAACTCTCGTCCATCAGGGCGCGTGTGGTCAAAATTTGAGGCTAATTCCTTGGCGCGTATGGCTGCAGCCTGATTCAGCTGTGTGTTATCATCGAGATAGTTCACAACGTTTGCGCGCTCTAGGTTTACCGCCCAAAACACCTTGTCTACATACTCCGTCAAATAGCCTTCATCGGAGCTTTGTCCACTAGAATTATTATTATTTGAGCTCTGCTGCGATCCCTGACTCTGAGAGGTAAGCCCATTTCCACCATTAGATATAATCCACTGCGATCCTTGGTTCTGGGGAGTGACACCATTTCCACCATTGTTGCTCGGTGAGCTTGATGTAGTGCCATTGTTCGACCAGCTATTGCCATTATTATTGTTTGACGAGCCCGATGGAGTGCCAAAGAGTTGCACCGCATACCATTTATTGCCAGTCTTATAAAAACCAATGCCAATCTCTTGCAGCTCGCCATTAATCATATTGCGATAGTGGCCAGGGCTATTTTTCCAATTCTGAAAGAATCTCTCACCTATACCCTCATCTGGATAACCACTAACATAGGCAATATTCTCTGCCGCTGTTGTATAGTCATAGCCCAATTCAGTCATAGCAGTATAGGGCGTAGTTCCATTGGGGCGCGTGTGCGAATAGAGAGACTCTAGCTCACGGGCTCTAATTTGAGCCGCTCTATCTAGAGTTGCACTGCGCCTGAGAGCTCCAGCTCCCATTTGAGATCTAAGTTGATTGACCAACTGGAAGTGAATCTGTGTTGGATCTTCAATATTAAGCGCTGAGTTTGCTTTCAATTCGATGGTTTCGGCTCCAAATGAAGGCTCGAAAGTGGCAATACCACAACACATCATAAGTGCTAGGGGGAGGTGTTTGATTCGCAGCATGATATAGGTAAATTTTTGATTTAATGTTTAAAGTTATAAATTATTTGCGTGATAAACAAATAAAGAGAATAGACCCTCGAGAATTTCTTTTCTCTCGACGTGGCTACTCTCTTTGTTTTAATTTTTAGTCGAAGACTTAAGTTGTTTTACTCGTTGCGAGCAAAGCCTAGATAATAAAGCAGGGTTACCACTGCCGAAATTGCCGCCACTAGATAGGTGCGAGCAGCCCAACTAAGCGCAATTTGAGCTTGATCTTCTTGCTGCGATGTCATCATGTGGGTGGAACGTATCCACGCCATAGCTCTATAGGAAGCGTTATACTCAACCGGAAGGGTAATCAAAGAGAAGATAGCCGAAACAGCGATCATCCCTATACCCACCCAGAAGGTCCAAGCCCATTGAGGGTTATTGAGAAGGAAGATACCTGCGATGATAAATATAAACGAAAAACGCGACGAGAACATCGTCACAGGCACCAACGCCGAACGGAACTTCAGGGGAGCATAGCCGTGAGCATGCTGCAAGGCGTGACCACATTCGTGAGCTGCCACAGCGGCGGCTGAAACCGAGTTGCTGTTATAGACACCCTCCGAGAGGTTTACTGTCTTTTTCGCTGGGTTGTAGTGGTCGGTTAGTTTACCAGGGGTGTGAGTCACTTTGACATCGGTAATGCCATTGTCACGCAACATTTTCTCTGCAACCTCTGCGCCTGTCAGTCCACCCGAGAAAGGAACTTTAGAGTATTTCTTGAAAACACTCTGAAGTCTAGATTGAACGATCATTCCCACTATTGCCACTGCAATAAGCAGTAGATATTCCATCGTAAGTACCATTTTTTTATTCTTAAGTTTTAGTGTTGATTAATTACTGCAAATGTAGTAATTTTTTTATTACTCTAAAACTAACGTGAACAAAAGCTTATTTATTATTTTGAGCTCAACCCCACCAAGCGATGCCACAGCCCTTCGAGCGGCCCACGCTTATGGCTCTTGAGCCACCACGCGCTAAAAGCAACCTGTAGGGCTATCAAAACCACTGTGCTCGCCACACTTACCCCTACCCCCATTCGTGGGCCGAGATGCAGCGCCCAAGGGTAGTACAGAATGGCTCCAAAGATAGACTGGGCAACAAAATTCGTCAGACTCATGCGCCCATAAATCGAGAGCTTATCAAACAACCATCCATTAGGGAAACGCTCATACACTCGAGCAACAAAAGTCACAAGAGTAAGCGCAAAAGCGAGGTTATAGTAATGAACAGCAAAGGCAAACAAATAGGTCTTAACCAAAAACAGCGCACAGGTGAGCACCACGAAATAATACAGATGGCGACTCCATTTTCGAGTATCATTAAACACCCCCACTCGATAACACAGCATCCCCATCAAAAACAGCCCAAGGGTCTGCGCAAAACGCCCCTCCTCGAAAGCCCACAGCAAACAGCCCTGCAAACCCCAAGTGATATTAGCCCAAAGAGTTGGGAGCAATTCGCCCGAGCTGAGAACCTCGCTCATTTTACCATAGGGTGTATAGTAATTTTCGCCCCACAAACCAGTGAAATAGTTAAGCAAATCGAGGGGTTGCAAGAGTAAAATCACCCCTATAATCATTAGAGCCTTATTAGAAAGCCATCGCAAGGGTACAACCACCAGCATCGCCAGTGCATAGAACACCAAAGGGTCGCCCCCTGCAAAGAACGCGGCATTGAACACCCCGAAAACCGCCAGCCACATTAGTCTTTTGAGCATCCTCCCTGCAAAATCACCCCCAGTTCGGCGGCGATGACTCTCCATCTGAAGTGCGAAAGTAAAGCCAAAGAGTAGCGCAAAAATCGTGTAGGACTTACCCTCAAACAAAAAATAAAGCATGTCCCTCACCCACGTATCCAGTGAGCTGTACTCGGGGAAAACGTCGTAGAGGAAGTGGTTGGAGGTGTGGATAAGAAAAATTGCAGCGATAGCAAAGCCTCGTAGCGCATCCACAAAGCCTATGCGAGGGGTGGGAGTTAGGATGTTGTTCATGAATTTTTTGTTTTGTGCAGGGTGTGCCGCACGGGGCTAAAGAGCGGGTTTAACTTCAGTCAAAGACGATCGCCCCGGTGGGGGCGGTGCGCCCGTCTGTGCCAGCGGCACAAGCAGTTATTTATCTCTCACGGAGCCACTGTCAGCGCGGCTCGGACGCATAGCGTCTTTTTGGTTGTTTATCTGTTCCTTATGTTTGCTTTAGCTTTTCTTTTTATGGTTAAACCCCTTAAAACAGCAGGAAATCTGCTTTTTTAGTCTGTTTCAGGCTCTTTAGCCAAGGAGGGGTTTTCTTTTTTTGTTTATCTTTTGGGGCGTGCGCTAGTGGGCGTCCTGCCTCTTCAGAGAGCAGGGCTCCCGCGCGGGGGAGCGTACGCCCTGCTAGAGGACACAAAGCGTCTTCTAGGACCTATCTCTCACGAAATCATTGCCCGCACAACTCGCTCTCTTCAAAGACACAGTTCGAGTCAAATGATTGCCTGTGCCGCTGGCACCTAGCCCATTATCCATTTACCTATTTTGCCTGCACGAAGCACAAGAGCAACAAAGCCCCAAGTCACAAGCAACAACACGATAGAACACACCACCATGCGCACCATAGTCTGCATAGGGATTTGTGCCAAAAGTTCATAAACAGGCCCTAGGAAAAGATAATGCGACATCCAAATACCGAAAGTACAAACCGAAAGGCTCTTTAGTGCAGCCTTGGTGCGGGGCGAGGTGATTTTCACTCTTTGAGCAAATACAAAAATAGGAAGACTCAGAAACAGAACATTAGGCGAGCAATAAGTAAAGAACAGCTCCACCATTTCAACCGAAGAAGTTGGATCGGCAGTGATAGTCTTAAAGCCATAGAGAGTAACGAAATATCCCACAGCAAACATAGGCACAAAAACAGCCACCATCTTGCCCACGCCCCAACGAATAGGGTTTTGTACTAGATAATAACCCAAAAGCAAGAAGCCATTAAAGCCCGCAAAGCTATAGAGCATTCCAAACTCATTCCAAGAGCACACCCCCCAGAGGCCTTTCTCCATATTCAAACCAAATAGAGGCACTCCATACTCACGAAGATAGGGAATAAAGAGGGTTATGAACCAGATCCATAGGAAGATTTTCTGCTCCTTTTTCGATGAATTTTTCACCCACGCCGAGAACACGGGCATATACAAATAGATGCCTATCAGCGCAAAGACATACCACATCTGAACAGCATAGTAAGAGAATCCAAAAGGTATCATAGCTATTGCGTGCATTGCATCACCAAGACTTTGAGAAGGATCAACCCACGCAAAGAACATATTAATTGCGTTAGGTTCCAAACCGAAAAGACCCGTTATCCAAGGGAAAAGATTATAAAAGAGCGACCACACCAAAAATGGTATCACTAGTCGCATCAATCTTTTACGATAAAATTGCGTTGTCTCCATCTTAACAGGCAGCAGCAACACTCCTGTGACCATAATAAACAGTGGGATTGCAGGTCGCATTAGCGAGCCGTAGATCGACCCCCAGAGGTTATACCAGCCTTCCGAACGTTGTTCGGGGGTCACATTGTCGGTGCAGTGAACTGCAATCATCATAAAGATGGCAATCACTTTTAGCAGGTCAATCCAGACACTGCGCTCTTTTTGAATAGTGTTTTGCATAATTGTATTTGGGTTTAATGGTGCGTATTCGCACTTGGTAATTAATTATTTTAAGTTTGCTATGTTTTCTTTCGTGTCGGGTGCGGTACGCTCGGCTAATTGTTTAGCTCGAGCTTTAGTTTACCCTAGCTTTTTTCTTTATGGTTAAATCCCCGAAAACAGCTGAAAATCTTCTTTTTTAATCTGTTTCAGGCTCTTTAACCGAGGAGGGGTGTTCTTTTTTGTTTGTCTTTTGGGGCGACACTGGGTGTCCTGCTCCCATGCTAGG
>CAYJLL010000131.1:0-5375 GCA_964370955.1 uncultured Rikenellaceae bacterium
AGGTACCGAGCTTGGTTCCACCAAAATAGCGCACCACAACACACAGCACTCCAGTGAGCTCACGGCTGCTCATCGCCCCTAGGATAGGGCGACCTGCCGTCCCTGAGGGCTCTCCGTCGTCTACAACTCTGTGAATTTCGCCCTCTCTCCCAAGCCTATATGCCCAACAGTGGTGGCGAGCGTCGTAATACTCCTTTTTTAGTGCATCCACCAGGGCTTTGACCTCCTCCACAGAGGAGATAGGGTAGAGAAAAGCCAAAAATTTACTACCTTTCTCTTTGTAGATCCCCTGGCTTGGAGATTCGATCGAGAGGTATGTGTCGCTGCGTGCTTCCACTTGGGTTGAGGTTTAGTCTAAATAAGGTAGTGATGTATAAGTATAAATGATTTTCATGGGGCAATTAAGCCCAAAAGTAGGTGTTTTTTTCGGCTTTTGCAAATCATTTTGTTTTGAGGTCTTGAAAAATATCCCTACCTTTGTGCTCACGGGCGCTAGAGTTAGCTCTCGAACTTAAAAGCATCACGGAACTAATCACGACCTCGCTCTGTATGAAAGATGAATAATCTTCAAGGGCCGAGGACTTGCTGTTTTGTGTGTTTGGTAAAGTTAAAACAATGTTTAATTTTAGTATTTAAATAATATGGGACAGATTAATCATATCACCAAAGAGGGTCTGAATAAATTGCTGGAAGATCTAGAGCAACTCAGAGCCCAGCGCCCTGTGATTTCGGCTCAGATTGCCGAGGCTAGAGACAAGGGTGATCTGTCGGAAAATGCAGAGTACGATGCAGCAAAAGAGGCTCAAGGCCTTCTTGAGATGCGCATTGCAAAACTCGAAGTATCAATCACTCAATCTAGAGTTGTTGACCCCTCTCAGCTAGATACCTCTAGCGTTCAGTTGCTCAATAAAGTGACCCTTAAGAATCATACCGCTGGTCGCGAAATGATCTATACCTTGGTTTCAGAAAACGAGGCTAACCTCAAAGAAGGCAAACTTGCTATCGGAACTCCTATCGCACAGGCTCTATTGGGCAAAAAATGTGGCGATGTGGTCGAGGTGAAAGTACCTGCGGGGGTAATGAAACTTGAGGTCATGGAGATCGGAGTTTAATATACAAATTCAAAAACACACATAACGAATCTACATTAATATAAGCTTTTTTAAGATGGAAGATAAATCAAAATACGCACTAAGAGGTGCTTCTTCGGGAAAAGAAGATGTCCACAAGGCAATCAAAAATATCGACAAAGGGCTATTCCCCAAGGCTTTTTGTAAGGTTGTTCCCGATTATTTCACTGGATCCGAGGATCACTGCGTGGTGATGCACGCCGATGGTGCAGGTACTAAATCGTCTTTGGCTTATATGTATTGGAAAGCCACTGGCGATTTGTCTGTTTGGAAAGGCGTAGCGCAAGACGCTATCGTAATGAACACCGACGATCTGCTGTGTATTGGCGCAGTGGATAATATCGCTATCTCATCGACCATAGGTCGCAACAAACGTGTGATCCCAGGTGAGGTTATCTCGACCATCATCAATGGCACTGAGGAGTTCTTGCAAAGAATGCGTGATTTTGGTGTGAATATCATCTCAACGGGTGGTGAAACTGCCGATGTTGGAGACTTGGTTCGCACGATTATCATCGACTCGACCGTGACTGCTCGCATGAAGCGTGAGGACGTTATTACTTGCGATGGTATCACTCCAGGAAAAGTGATTGTGGGGCTTGCCTCTTATGGTCAGGCTACCTATGAGGATTGCTACAACGCTGGTATGGGAAGCAACGGACTGACTTCGGCTCGCCACGATGTTTTCAATAGCGCTCTAGCTGCTCAGTATCCAGAGACTTTCGATAACGGTCTGCCTTCAGAGCTAATCTATACAGGATCTTATGGTATTACCGATCCAGTTGAGGGCATAAGCCTAAACGCAGGACAAATGGTGCTTTCACCAACTCGTACTTATGCTCCAATTATTACCCAAGTGATTAAAAACTGCCGTCAAGCAATCGGAGGTATGATCCACTGCTCGGGTGGCGGTCAGACCAAAGTATTGCACTTTGCTGGCGATGTTCATATCATTAAAGACAACTTGTTGCCAGTGCCTCCGCTATTTAAGATTATCCAAGAGCAATCAGGAGTATCGTGGGAGGAAATGTATCGTGTATTCAACATGGGACACCGCATGGAATTGTATGTTGATCCAGAGGCTGCCGATGAAATTATCTCTATTAGCCGCAGCTTTGGTGTTGATGCTCAGATCATTGGTCGTGTTGAGAGTGCAGCTAGCCGCACTCTAACTATTGGAGATTACGTCTACAATCACTAGGACTTGAAATTCAAGTTAAGAAGAAAATTCTAAAAAAACATAAATCATAATACTAAAAAATGTCGTCTGTAATTAAAATTAAAAAAGGACTCGACATCTCACTTAAAGGAGGGGCTGAGAAGACCCTCACACAAGCTACACCAGCAGCTCTCTATGCGCTTTCGCTTGATCAATTTATTGGCGTAACACCCAAATTATTGGTCAGTGCAGGCGATAGCGTTCAGGCAGGTGCGGCTTTGTTTTTTGAGAAGTCGAACCCCGAGATCCTTTTCACCTCACCAGTGAGTGGTGTTGTGAAAGAGGTACGTCGAGGAGAAAAACGTAAAGTTCTAGAGGTGGTGATTGAAACCCAGGGAGCCAGCGAAATTAGCTACAAGCAGTTCAATGTGCCCTCAAACCCAGACTCTGCAGCCATCCGCACCTTGCTGCTTGATTCGGGGCTTTGGCCTTCGCTAATTCAGCGACCTTTCGGCCTGATTGCCAATCCAAATGAGACTCCACGCGATATTTATATCTCGGCTCTCGATACAGCACCTCTTGCTGTGGATATGAACTTTATCCTTGAGGGCGAGAAGGATGCTTTCCAAGCAGGCGTGAACGCACTAGCGAAACTTACTTCAGGGGCTGTGCATTTGAGTGTAGACTCTCAGGCAAACTCAGATGTAAAAGGCGTGACTCTTCACCGCTTTGCAGGCAAACACCCAGCAGGTTTGGTCGGAACGCAAATCGCAATGACTGCGCCCATCAATAAAGGCGAGACTATCTGGACTATCGAACCACAACACGTGGTGATGATAGGCCGTCTGATGCTAACTGGCAAGGCCGACTTTACTAAGATTATCGCTTTGGCAGGTACTCAGTTCTCTAAGAACAACTATATCCGTGTGATTGCAGGTGCTTCGATCGCGAGCCTAGGTGCAACTATCGCTCCGAACACTCGCCTTATCAATGGTAACCCTCTTTCGGGTCTGCAAACTCAACTTGAGGGCTATGTTGGTTTCTATAACAATGCTCTGTGTGCGATCCCAGAGGGCGATCACTATGAGTTTGTTGGATGGGCTATGCCACGTTTGAATAAGTTTTCAGCCTCTCGTGGCTATTTCAGCTGGCTTACTCCAAAGCGTAAGTATGATCTAGACACCAACCTAAACGGAGGGCCTCGCGCCTTTACCGTTAATGGTATCTATGAGAATGTTACCCCTATGGACATTTATCCTGTTTATCTACTGAAGGCTGTGATGGCTGGAGATATTGACAAGATGGAGAACTTGGGAATTTATGAAGTTATCGAAGAGGATTTGGCCTTGTGCGAGTTTATTTGCCCCAGCAAGATTGAGTGGCAACAAACTCTGCGTGATGGTATCACCAAGATGATTAAAGAACTGTAATCCAAAAGAATAGAAATGAAATTTTTACGCAAATATTTAGATAAAATAAAGCCAACTTTCTCCCCAGGGGGGAAACTGGCGAAACTGCACTCTGTCTTCGATGGTTTCGAGACTTTCTTGTTTGTGCCTAACACCACAACAAAAAAAGGAGCGCATATCAGAGATGTGAACGACCTTAAGCGCACGATGTCTATCGTGGTGATGGCTCTGATTCCAGCTCTGCTTTTTGGAATGTTCAACATTGGCTACCAACACGCTGCGGCGCAAGGCATTGAGCAAACACTGATGCAGAACTTTTGGTTCGGCTTCTTGGAGGTTCTGCCAATTATTGTTGTTTCCTATGGTGTGGGACTTGGTATTGAGTTTGTTTTTGCTCAAATCCGTGGCCACGAAATCCAAGAAGGATTCCTTGTGTCGGGTATGTTGATCCCGATGATTATGCCTGTGGATACTCCACTGTGGATGATTGCCGTAGCTACAGCATTTGCTGTTGTTGTTGGTAAGGAAGTCTTTGGAGGTACTGGTATGAACATTTGGAACCCTGCGCTGATTGCACGTGCCTTTGTGTTCTTTGCCTATCCAAGCAAAATCTCTGGTGAGAGCGTTTGGGTTTCGGGCGTGAGCGATGGTTCGATTAAACTTGTAGATGGTTTCTCGGGTGCTACTCCTCTAGCGGAGATTAGCTCACTCTCAACAGCTGATGCGCCCATCGAGTGGAGCTCTATGTCTGTGTGCGATTGGATTACGGGTCTGATTCCAGGTTCTATTGGTGAGACCTCGTTTATTGCTATTATGTTGGGTGCGGCTTTGTTGCTTTTCACTCGCATTGCATCGCTGAAGATTATGTTCTCGGTGTTTGCTGGTGGTTACCTAACGGGTCTACTATTTAACGCTATCGGTGCTAATGCCTATATGGATATGCCAGCCTACTATCACTTGGTGTTGGGTGGTTTTGCCTTTGGTGCTGTGTTTATGGCAACCGATCCTGTTACAGGTTCTCAAACCTCTACGGGTAAATGGATCTATGGTTTTATGATAGGTATGCTCACTGTTATGGTGAGAGTTGTGAACCCTGGTTATCCAGAGGGAATGATGCTCGCTATCCTATTTATGAACACTATGGCTCCTTTGATTGACTACTATGTGGTGGAGGCTAATATCCGTCGTCGAAACAAACGTGCCCTTGCACTTAAAACAGCGAAATAAGAGATGAATAAAAATAGTAATACATACACAATACTCTACGCCACAGTGATGGTGGTGGTAGTGGCGGCATTGCTTTCGGTGGCAGCCTTGGTGCTTGCGCCACGTCAAGCCGAGAATGTGCTAGTTGAGAAAAAAGGAGCTATCCTACTTTCTATCGGCGAGGGCACAAAAATGAATGAAGTTCCCAACAAAGATCAATACATCAACGAAGAGTTTGAAAAAGCAATCACTCGTGTGTTCTATGTCAACACAAAAGGTGAGCAAACCGATGCAACCGTTGACCAAGTGATGAACTCTCTTGGAGAGCTTCCAACTGTGTTTGCCAACGGAACTGATCTACCTGTTTTCGAGGCTAAGATCGCAGGTGGTGAGACCATCTATGTTATTCCAGTTTATGGAAAAGGTATGTGGGGTCCAATTTGGGGTTATCTAGCAATTGATGCCGATGGT
>CAYJLL010000132.1:0-5349 GCA_964370955.1 uncultured Rikenellaceae bacterium
ATTAGTAAGGAGGGCTCGAAAATCAACCGTCGCATACCAGTGCTCCTGCAAGTGCATATAGCCCGCGAGCAGACTAAACACGGTTTCTCGCCCGAAGAGCTCTTAGAACTTTTCGCTCAAAATGCTTTTGAGAATCTTGATCACATTGAGATTAGGGGCCTGATGACCATGGCAACCTACACTGACGATAATTCGGTAGTCGAGGCGGAATTTGCGAGTGTTAAAGAGTTGTTTGAGTCCATAAAATCGCAATACCTCCTCGCTATTGATACTCTATCTATGGGTATGAGTGGTGATTATCACCTTGCAATTGCCCAAGGTTCTACTATGGTGAGGATAGGCAGCGCACTATTTGGAAGTAGGTATTAAATGTCTTTTATAAGTCAAACGCCCCGTACAGATTTTATGTACGGGGCGTTTGAGTGTTGTTATTTCACGCTAGTGGTTATATAAATAGCGTTTGATGCTTTTCTTTGGAGTTTTTTCGAACTCTGTTGGGCGTACACTGATGCGAGAGATGCGCTCATAGGGAGCGACTTGCTGGTTGATCACCTCAAGATTTTTTTGCACCACCTCTGTGATTGCATTTATACCCGAAATTCCTGCCACATCACATTGGTCGAAATCTGGATAAACCAATGCCACGAGCTTGCCCTCGCGCTCCACAATAAGGCTCTCGCCTACAAATGGCAGGTTGTTAAGTTTACTCTCGATTTCCTCGGGGTAGATGTTTTGCCCCGACCCACTTAGAATCATAGTCTTGCTACGTCCTCTGATATATATTGTGCCGTCAGCGTCTATCGTTCCTAAATCGCCCGTTCGAAACCAACCATCTTTGGTGAAAACAGCGTCGGTAGCCTCTTGATTCTTATAGTAGCCCATCATTACGTGTTCTCCTTTAACCTGAATCTCTCCCACTTTGCTTTGAGGGTCTTGCGAGTCGATACGCACTTCCATTAGTCCTTCGAGAATTTTGCCACAAGAGCGAGCTTTGTATTCCTTGTAGTCAGTGTAGCTCACCAATGGAGCACATTCTGTCAGGCCATAGCCCACTGTGAAGGGGAATTTAATCTTACGCAAGAAATCTTCAACCTCCTCGTTTAGAGCCGCTCCCCCAATAATTACCTCATAGATCTCACCTCCAAAGGCTTTCATTAGCTTGCCTCGAATTATGGCGTACATGGTGCTGTCTATCAATGGCAGGCTCATTGAAATGCGCATTGCTTTTTTATTGAGCATGGGCAGCAGTTGCTTTTTGTAGATTTTCTCTATGAGCATGGGCACCATAAACAGAATGTGTGGTTTGACCTCTTGGAGTGCACTAAGTAGGATGCGAGGCGAGGGGATTTTACCCAATAGAGTTACCTCAGCTCCCATTATAAGAGGGTACAGAAAATCAAAACTACAACCATAGGCATGTGCTAGCGGTAAAAAAGCCAAAGCACGAGTCCCAGGTTTATGGATTTCGATACTCTTACCAAAGAGCATATTTCCGCAGATGTTATTGGAGCTAAGCATTACTCCTTTGCTGAACCCTGTGGTGCCAGAGGTGTAGTTGATGATTATTAATTGATCGGGGGCAAGAGCATCATAGCGTGCGCTACCTTTTGTCATTCCTTTGGGGAAGAGGTTTGAAAATAGCATGAGGATGCCACTTCGTTTGGCTTTCGCTTTGAGGGCTCGTTGGGTAGTCCAAACACACTCGAAATTAGTGAGGGAGAAGGTTGCTTCGAGGTTTTCCATCATCAGTGGGTCTAGAGCGTCCCAAAAAGTATCACCCGCAAAAAGAATTCTCGATTTTGAATGGTTGATGATGTGGTGAACATCGTTTGAGCTGAACTCTTGGAGGATGGGCACAATGACTGCACCATAGGTGATAGTCCCCAAAAAAGTTATACACCAACGAGGGTTGTTGCGACCAATCAGAGCGATGCGATCGCCTTTTTTTATTCCAATTTCTTTGAATAAAATGTGTAGAGTTGTTATTTCTTTAACTAGTTCACCATAGCTGAAGCTCTCTTTTTTGAAGTAATCCTTCAGGGCAGGGTATTCCCAGTTTTGATTAAAACTCTCTTGGTATAGTTCTATAAGATTTTCTTTTAGCATAGCGTGTTGTTTTAAGGTTTCTCACTCTGCATCGTATCCACAAATCACATTACTACAAAAATAGCACTTTTCTGCAAAAAAATAGTATCTTAGCAAAAAAAATAGATGTTATGAGGAGTGATAATTCAGAAAAATCAGTAAAAATACTTCGTGCTTCGGCTGGCTCTGGAAAGACCTACCGTTTGGCTTATGAGTATATTAAGCGTGTTGTTTCCAATCCTTTTGCCTATAGAACGATTCTTGCGGTGACCTTTACCAACAAAGCGACCTCGGAGATGAAAACCCGCATCCTTGAGAGTCTGCATAAATTGTCTAAGGCGAGCGAAGCTCAAGGGAAGGTTGAATATCTGCAAGAACTTCAATCTACTTTAGGGTTGAGTGTGAGGCTTATAGAGGAGCGTGCCACACATGCCCAAAGATTGATTTTGCATGATTATTCAAATTTTGCTATCTCGACCATCGACAAATTCTTCCAACGCATCACCCGATCTTTTTTCAAGGAGCTGGGCTATGATTTCACCTATCAAGTCGAGCTATCGAGCGATCACTACCTCCAACGAGCAGCTGTTGAGCTTATCGAACAGAGTTCAACCGACCCAGAGCTATCAGCGCTATTGGAAAGGGTCTTGGATCGCCAAATAGAAAAGAATCGATGGAATATCACAGGCGACCTAGTGAAGATAGGCAAACTTATCACTCAAGATAGATTTCAGGCAAGCCAATTCAGTTCATCGGAGTTAATCGCCACGATGAATAAATTGACATCAACACACAAGGCGATGGAGGGTGAACTTCGAGCCAAAGCAAGAGAATTCATACGCATGATTGAAAGCGTGGGTTTGGGGGTGAGTGATTTTTCTAATGGATCGAGTGGTTTTGCTGGCTTTATTGATAAAATTGCAAGCGGACGTGAGATTAAGGTTAATTCTCCCAGATTGCTTGCAGCATCCTTGGGTGATTACACCTCGGGGTGGTTCACAAAAGCAAAAGCCTCGCTATCGAGCGTTGCACAATCAGCCAACCTAGCGCCATTGGTGCAAGAAATAGCGCAGCTCAATGAGGATTATCAACCTTTTTCAGTTACGTTTAATTCTGTAATGGCTAATTTTGATAGCCGCCTATTACTGGAGCATCTTTCGGTGAACCTGGATAGAATCATGGGGGAGAATAATTCTTTGCCCATCTATAAAACTACCTCCTTGGTCGCCGATATTGCTAATAATAATGACACTTCGTTTATATATGAAAAACTAGGGAATCACTACAATGAGTATATGATAGTTGAATTCCAAGACACATCTCTATCTCAGTGGCTAGGTTTTTTACCTCTGCTAAAAGAATCGATTAGCCGTGTGGATGGTGAGGCAATATTGCTCATTGGAGATATCAAACAGGCTATTTATCGCTGGAGGGGAGGGGATTGGAATATTCTTGATTCCCTTGCACCCAGTGCTTTCAATAATGGCGAAGTTGACTCTAATGAACAGCTAGACACCAACTGGCGAAGCGATCCCCAGATAGTGGAGTTTAATAATCGCCTATTGTCTCAAGTGATCCAGATTGATAGTAATCAGTTGGATGAACTTACACAGCAGAGCGATAAAGCTAGTCTATATCAAGGTGTGCTCACTAGGGCATATTCTACCTATAGGCAGAAGGCTCGCCCTGGTTCTGTTGGGGGCTTTGCTCAGTTGAACCAGAGCGACGAACCGCTCTTGCAATGTATAAATACAGTCTCAATGCTCAACGGTGAGTATAATTATAGACTGCGAGATATTGCGGTGTTGGTGCGTACAAATAAGCAAGGCGAACAACTTGCGGCCACGTTGATTGAGGCTGGCTATAATGTGATTAGCGACGAGGCACTAAAAATTGCATCATCACCCACGGTGAACTTTGTGATAAATGTATTATACCTAGCGCAAGATCCTTCGAACGATTTAGCTCTTGCGCAAATGAATTTCTATCAACACCGAGATTTAGATGCTCCTTTGAGCGAGGATGAAACAGATTTTATTCATTCGTTGGGTGCCTATGCTTTGGTGGATGTACTGGAGAGGGTGATGGATTATTTCAACCTTCGTGACAAAGAATTGTCTTACTTGCAGGCGCTCTATCAGGCGGTATATGAGTATTCAAAGGAACATGGAGGCGATGTGACAAAGTTTTTAGAGTGGTGGCGTGATGCCTCTGGTACTCTCTCGCTTTCGTTGCCTAAAGATCAAGATGCGGTGACTATCATTTCTATCCACAAAGCAAAAGGCCTTCAATACCCTGCAGTATTAATTCCTTGGTGTGATTGGTCATTGCTGCCTAGTAATTCAACTCAATTGTGGGTCGAGGCGCAGGAAGAACCTTTTAGTGCTTTGGGATCTTCGCTTGTAAATTATAAAAAAGACTTGTTTGGGAGCTACTTCAAAGAAGACTATATTCGAGAGACACTCTATTCGCATATAGATAATATTAATCTACTCTATGTCGCACTCACGCGTGCACAGAACTCGTTATTCATATTTACTGGTGGCGAGAAAGGTGCGGCAAACTCAGTGTCATCGCTTGTGAATACGGCAATAAAGAATCTAGAGTGTAAAGTAGATAATGAAAAGATGACATATAGTTTTGGTGAACTGCAACCTCTGCCGTCTTCTAAAGCCAAAGTGCAAATAAGCGATTCAATTAACTTTACCACGCTCGATAGCTGGGATATCTCTACGAGAGTTGCAACAGTGCAACCATATAGTCCGGTGCAAGAGAATGCAGATCAAGGGCTTGATGCTCGCCACTATGGAGTGTTGATGCATGGTGTGCTTTCGCAGATAGAGCGAAGTGATGACATCTCGGAGGTGGTAGCCTCAAAAGTTCTCTCTGGTGAGATTAGCTCCCAGCAGGCTGAGCGTTTGAGTGAGCTGTTGGAAGAAGCTCTATTGAGCGATCCTCGTATCGAGGATTGGTTCTCAGGGCAGTGGCAGATATTCAATGAAAGAGCCATCGTTGTCCCAGGGGAGTATCAAACAAAACGCCCCGACCGTGTGATGGTTCAGGGCGATAGGGCTGTAGTGGTAGATTATAAATTTGGTCTACCCTCACCGAAATATTCTAAACAAGTGGGCCAATATGCCGAACTGCTAAAGAGTATGGGTTATAGTGATATTAAGGGGTATTTGTGGTATGTGAACGAAGCTCAGGTTGAGGAATGTCTCTAGAGAGAATTGATAACATTCTTGCTCTAGTGACTCGCAAAAT
>CAYJLL010000133.1:0-2298 GCA_964370955.1 uncultured Rikenellaceae bacterium
ACGCGGTCTTGAACCTGTTGAGGGTGATCAAGAAGTTGTAGAGAATGTTTTTCATAGCTGTGTAGAGTTTTATTATTTTCTACCTTATCTACCGTGCCAAACTTGTGCCAAAAGTGTTAATATTCTGATTTATAGTCAATTGTGACTTTAAATATTTCTGCATGTGTCAAAATATTTGACACTCTCTGTCTAATATTTTGACACATGCACAGAGTTTTGTGTTATTCGAGCGCTCGCTTGCTTGGACTACTATGGTTTAAAATGTGGAGCTAGCGTTAAGCAACCGCTAGTGTCAAAGGGTACAAAAAAAAGGATGAACCCCTAGATGGAGTTCATCCTTATATGATGAAAATATTTTCTTTAAAGATCAGAAAATTATTTTGTCATTGGCTTAGAGTCTTGGATCTCGATCTCGAAGATCAATGTTTGGTGAGGTCCAATAGCTCCTTGACCCATAACGCCATAACCTAGATTAGCAGGAACCCAGATTTTAGCTTTTCCACCTTTTGAAAGCAATTGAACGCCCTCCATAAAGCCTGGAACAACGCGAGTTACTTCGAAACCTTCACCGCTATCGATTACGCCGTTTTCGTAGTCGTAAAGAGTGTATTTCACAACAGGAATCATAGTGCTATCCATTTTTGGACCTTTACCAGCCTCTGTGATAAGGTAGCGTAGCCCTGATGCGGTTTTTTGAACACCCTCGATAGCATCGGCATCAGTAAGGATTTTCTGACCTTTTGCAGCCTCAGCCTCAGCAGCAGCAGCTTGCTCTTGGGCAACAGCAGCTTGCTTCTTAGTGATATAGCTCATTACGTATTGACCAGCTTCTTCTGGACGGATAACATTTTTCTTAGAAATGTAGTCCGAAATACCAGCTAGAATAACATCTGGGTTTATTGTAGAATCGATTTCAGACATAACACTCTGCGCAATTTGAGCTGAAATAGTGTAAATTTGTACTTCTTTCTCTTTGCCAGCGAATACGTCATTGATCGCGCGCTTAGCAATCGACGCATCAAAAGTTGAATCTTTGGTGGTCATAGTGACATTTGCGCCAATGATGATACCTGCGGCGTAGCCAGCTGAATCTTTAGTCGATTGAGGTTGAGTGCCAGTGACACTGCCACCGCAAGAAGTACCAAGCATTAGAGCCGAGGCACCTAGGATAATTAGTGATTTTTTCATTTTAGGAATTTTAATTGTTTTTATTATTTAGTTTAAAATGTTACAAATTGCAGAGTCTAGCTCTGATAGTTTAATCTCGCACTGAGTGCCTTGTTCGATGTTTTTCATGGTGGCAGTGCCGTTTTCAAGTTCGTTCGTGCCGATGAAAATCATTTTTTCGATGCCTTTTCTTTGGGCGTAGTCAAATTGTTTTTTTAATTTGTCAGCCTTAGGATAAAGCTCCACCGAGATACCCTTTGATCGAAGGTTGTATAAGATTGGAAGAATCGCATTTTGCTCAGCCTCTCCAAAATTAACAAATAATGCCTTTGGGCTCTCGATGCTATCCTTTGGAAATAGGCTCAGGGCTTCCATTACATCATAAATCCTATCAGCCCCAAAGCTGATGCCCACGCCCGAGACACCTTTCAATCCAAATATGGCTGTTAGTTCGTCATAGCGACCTCCACCACAGATGCTACCAATGGCGTGATCTAGAGATTTCACCTCGAATATTGCTCCAGTGTAGTAGCTCAAACCGCGTGCCAATGACAGGTCAAGTTCAACAAATAGGTTTTTTTGACCCATGAGTTCGTAGAGTCTGAAAATCTCACGCATCTCCTCGACCCCCTTCATACCCACTTCGCTATCGCTGAGTAGGATGCTGAGTTGTTCTAACTTGGAAGTGTTATCGCCCTTGAGTTCGAGGATAGGCTTAAGGCGTTCGATAGCCTGCTCACTCAGACCTCTCTCTAGGAGCTCTTTTTCGACTCCATCCATAGAGATCTTATCGAGTTTGTCGATTGCAACTGTTCGGGGAAGCCAATGTATTGTGCAATCCCAAAAAGTAGTTTGCGGTTGTTGATCTTAACGCTAGCTTTGATGCCAAGTCTCTCGAATACATCGCCAACAATCGCAATCAATTCACATTCATGTAGTAGTGAATCTGATCCAACGACATCCACATCGCACTGGTAGAACTCGCGGTAGCGCCCCTTTTGAGGACGATCAGCTCGCCATACAGGTTGAATCTGATAGCGTTTGAAAGGAAAGCTAATTTCGTTTTGGTGCTGAACAACATAGCGAGCGAAAGGTACCGTAAGATCATACCTTAGACCTTTTTCACACATT
>CAYJLL010000133.1:2332-5307 GCA_964370955.1 uncultured Rikenellaceae bacterium
CGAGATTGTCGCTGCTCATATCCACCCCACGAGTGAAATCTCCTGAGTTGAGTACCTTGAATAGTAGTTTGTCGCCTTCTTCGCCATATTTGCCCATCAGACTTGAGAGATTCTCCATGGTAGGAGTCTCTATAGGTTGGTATCCGTAGAGTCTGAATACGCTTTTAATAGTGTCAAAAATATATGTGCGTTTTGCGACCTGCTCCGCATTGAAGTCTCGCATCCCCTTGGGGATAGATGGTTTTTGTGCCATGAGTATTGCTCGAAAATTAACAATTCGCAAAGATATAAAAATTTTCTTATAATTCAAATTTTCATACCCTAGAATGCCCTGTGTTCAAGGATGAATGCTATGAAATAAAAAAGCAAAACCCCAAAAGTTTGGAATCTTGCTTTAGTTTTTTCTTTTGTATAAGGATGGGGGCTTATTTGCCAGTGAAGAATCTTAGGATCTCATCGGTTGGTTTGCGCGAAGTTGGTTTTGCGTGCTCACCATCTTCGTAACCATAAACGATGACTGCTCCGATGGTTTCCTCCTGTGGGATGTCTAGCATAGTTGAAAGGTTACCCTTGTCGATAACACCGAAAATACAAGTTCCTACGCCCTTAGCGTGTGCTGCCAAGCAGAAAGTTTGACAAGCGATACCCGCATCGAAAGCCTCCCATGTTTGATCGTAGTCGGCATCAGAGACCTTGTCGCCCAATTTACCGCTCTTGCCCTTTACGAAGCTAAGGACAGCAACGCCAGGTGCATTCTCAAGGGTTGCCATGTTGTAGGCGAAGCCTTTAACACCTTCTGCTGCAATTTTCTTGATGGTTTCTTTGTCGTCTACCAAAGTGTAGCGAGCGATCTGAAGGTTAGCCCATGATGGAGCCCAACGGCTTAGCTCAACAATCTCGGTCATTAGCGCGCGGTCAACAGTTTCGTTTTTGTACTTTCTAACGCTGCGGCGTTCTTTTAGTGCTGTAATTGCATCCATTGTTTTGTTGTTTTATTTTTATATTGAGGTTAATGTTAATTCTTTGTCGTATCTCATCTTAGGGGTAACCGATGGGTGGTTGTGGTCTTCTAGGTTTCGGTAACCCACTGCTACGGCCGCCAATGGTTGGTGGTGGGTGAGGCCTAAGATTTTCTCGTATTTCTCGCTCTCGATTCCCTCCATGGGGCTAGAGTCTAGCTTCATCTTTGCACATGCTCCAAGTAAAATTCCAATACTCAGGTAGACCTGGCGGGCAAACCAATCAAGTGTAGCTCTCTGTCCTTGTGGTTGAACTACATTTTTATAGTAGTCGATAGCGCCTTGAGGTAGCTGGGAGAGTAGTGTGGTTTCAAAATACTCTGTATCCTTAACCGCCGAAAATACCACTAATAGTTGGCATTGTTTTATTTTTGCTTCATTGAAGTATGACGCCTCTGCTAGCCTTGCTTTAACTTCTGGGTCGCTCACAAAAGTGAAATGCCATGGTTGGCTGTTGATAGAGGATGGGCTTAGATGGAGTATGTCTTTGAGGTCGTCTATTATTTGTTGTTCTAATGTGCGATTAGTGGCATACACCTTGGTGGTGTATCGTTGCTGCATGGCTTCTACGAATTTCATTTTGAAGTGGATTAAAATTGAACATTTCTTGTCGGAGCTGTTTTATCGCAATTTTCGTTCCAAATCTTAGTTGTCTTCCTCTAGGGTACATTCATGAACTTGTGGGTCTGGAGCGAAATTCTCCATTGGGGGTTCTTCTTCACATACCCTACTATTATATCTAGCGCTTGAGTTTTTTTCTCCCACTGAGGCTGAAGGAATAGCTTGCAATCTTTGTTTGCTTTTGCTGCGCAATCCTCAGCCCACTCTAGGTCGTCCTGTTGTTCGATTATTATCTTTATTTCATGGGCGGCCTTGAAGGCATCCTCTTGTGGTTGCTTGTGTTTTTTTGGAGATAGGCATACCCAGTCTATGCCTTGGGGGATGGGGTTCGTGCCGCTAGTTTCCATCCAAATACCCGCTCCAATCTCTTTTAGAGCCCCAATTAAGTCTGTTAGATCATGCAGGGTGGGTTCGCCTCCAGTAATGACAACCGCCTTGGCGCCGCAATCCTTGATGCGCTGAATAATACTCGATATTTCGCAAGGAGTGCCGCTATTTTTTTTCCAAGTGTTCTTCGCGTCGCACCATCTACAACCCACGTCACAACCTGCCAGCCGTATAAAATATGCGGCTTTTCCCGAGTTAAATCCCTCGCCTTGGATGGAGTAGAATTCTTCGACGATGTGGAGTGTGTTGTTGTTTATTTGCATAGCTGATAAATTCCTTTTAGGTTTCGCCCTCTTTGGTTGTAGTCCAATCCGTAGCCAACTACAAAGAGGTTTTCAATCTCAAATGCCACATAATCAACAGGAAGGTCCTTCGTGTAGACCTCTGGTTTGATACACATAGTAGCCATACGCACACTGCGAGCCCCATTATCTTTGAGATAGTTATGTAGGTACTCCCAGGTGATCCCTGTATCGACAATATCCTCGACCACCACCACATCTCGTCCCTTGAAGTCTATGGTTGGCGGCACTTGCATGTCGATTTTTCCGCATGAGGTGATGCTCTCGCCATAGGAAGCGCACTTGACAAAGCCCCAATCAAAATGCGGTTCGATGTGTTGCGCCAAAAGCATAGCCCACGGTGCAGCACCCGCAAGAGTGATAAGTAGTACTGGACTCTGTTGGCTGTCTGCATAATCGGAGCTAATTCTTTGGGCTATTTGCTTTGTTGCCGCCTCGATTTGCTCGCCGGTGATGTGTAACTGAAACTCTAAATCTAGTAGTTTAATCTTACTCATTGTTTTGTTTCCCATTAAAAATTTGCTACCTTTGCAAAGGTAACAATTATTAATTAAAATACTACACAATGAAACCAATTGTTTCTATTATTATGGGTAGCACCTCTGACATGAAAGTAATGAGCGAGGCTGCTAAATTCTTTGATTCA
>CAYJLL010000134.1:0-5234 GCA_964370955.1 uncultured Rikenellaceae bacterium
GCATTCCTTGTAGTATGGGCGAATATCGCTCGACTCTCCAAAGTGCTCCAATATACCACTGTGGACATAGTCCCGCAAGAATGGTTCTCTAGCGATAGTATCTTGTATATCCTCAAAAGCTCCAAGTAGCATAAATCTCACATCAGGATGCTTAGTTTTTACTATCTTTGCAGCCTCTGCATATTCCATCACCCCCTTTGAGTGCATGATGCGGGAGAGCATAAAGAACGTTAGCTTTTCGGGTAGCGGTTCTCTCACAAAATGCGACATGTCTACACCCGAACCATTCACAACACTGCACTTCGAGGATTTCACAAGACGATTTTCGACAAACTCATCTCTGTCGTCACTATTCTGAAAAATTACACCTCGTGAAATACCCAGTGCCACTCGATAGAGCAGTTGTGCGAGTTTTTTTAGTAGCTTCGCCTTTGTACTCTTCGAGATAAATAAGTAGCCAACTCCCGTTATCATGGAGTACACGCCCTTTACGCCTGCCAATCTCCCAGCAATTGCACCATAGATCACAGGTTTGATAGTGTAGCCCAGTGTTTTTGTTGGGCGTATCTTGCGCATGAGCCTCCACAGCCTATATGTGTAGCGAATATCCGAGAGCACGTTGATGCCATTCTTGTTATTGGGAATATGGACAAACTCAGCCCCGAGTGCCTCTATGCGCTCAACCTCCAAATGGTTAGGACCTGTGACATAGAGTTTGTAGCCCTTTGAGATGATCTCTCGTACGAGCTCTCCTCGAAAGTTATAGACGGTGCGATTTTTTGGGGAAATCAGAAGGAATACTTTTTCTTTAGTCATAGTGCTTGGCGAGATTCGTGATTATTAACTGCTCTAGTCGTGCTTGATTTTTATGCGAACAGAATGAGTTGTGAGGAGTAATTAACACCCGATGCGTATCCCAAAGCGGAGAAGATGCAAGTAGAGGCTCGCACTCCACCACATCGAGTGCCGCTCCCCAAATCTTATGCTCACGAAGTGCCCACTCCAGATCCTCTGTATTCACAACGCCACCCCTCGAAATATTCACAAGCAGTGCATCGGGGCGCATTCTCTCAAACATCTGAGCATTAAATAGATGTTGGCTTTGGGGTGTGAGGGGTAGGGTTAATATCACAATCTCATATTTACCGATTACCTCTTCCAGTTGTTCAATTGTGTAGCACTTATGCAAGTTCGCATCCTCAACAACCCTTATGTCTACACCACTAACTCTAACCCCCATAGCACACAGCCTTCTGGCTACCTCTCGACCAACACCTCCAACACCTACCACCAAGGCATCACTGCCGCTGAGTTCTCGGATATCTCTATCTTTCTGCCATAGATGCTGGCTTTGGGCTTTGTGAAAGTGGGCAAAATTCTTATAGAGGCTCAGAATCGAACACAAGGCCCACTCTGCCATTGGCGTGCTATATACTCCCGCTGCATTATACAGCCTAATCCCACGCTCTTTAATGCGCTCAAGAGGCACTCTATCCAAGCCTGCGCTAGTGAGGTGTATGGTCTCGAGAGATGAGAAACGGTCAATGTTGTTGTTCACAAACAAAGAGTTGCATACAATGACTCTATACTCACTCACATCACCCTGGTGCTCGAGTGTTTCGTCTTGAAGAAAATCAACTTCGAAACCCATGGTACAAAGCTCAGTGTGTAGTTTTTCGCTAGGGTATATCGCCCCAGTAATTAACATTTTAACCATTTGTAATTGTTTTAATTATTGATTTAACTTCACGGTGATTGGCTTCGAAAAATTCTTGCCCCTGCTCCTTGAGCATTTGTTCGTGGGTGCGTAGATTCTCTATGCCATGGGTGAATACCGCTCGGAGTTCCTCTGTGTTATTGAGTTGTTCGGCTCTGCAAAAACTTCGGGAAACTATTACCATAGACGATCCAAGGCGCAAATGCTCACAGAGAACTTTGCCCCCCGAGAGTAATCCACCCTCGAGTTGTGCAATACCTCCAAAGCCAAAGGGCTTCCCCGCGAGACGTAACTTCGCACACACCGTATCAAGAATGCCATTTACCATGGGTTCGAACATAAACTTACCCCCCAGTGAGAGGTTGAGATCATTTAGCCCAATATAATATTCATCGACCCCATCCACGCTTAATATTTCATCTATGTTGTCGATCACCGATTCTTTATTATCGAGCAGTAGCGACACCTTAGCTCTGCCCCCGACCACCTCCACAAAATGCTTTGCTTGGGCTGCAGTGTGAAAAAATGGCAACATAAGAATATCAGCACCTGCCGCTATAATCTCATCTACCTGCTCGTGAAGTGTTGGGTTGGGTGGGTTAGTGCGCACCAGCAGTTTGTGCCCCGAGGGCATGATGGCTTTTATCTCACGGAGATTCTCGAGCGTGTGGCAAGATTGCACACTATCCATACCTCCCTGACGGTCAGACTTGCCTAGGATTTCCATATCTACAAATACCCTATCAATACCGCAGCTGAGGATTGTTGATGCGACATCCGCATTGTCGGTTATGTACATAAACTTTAACATATGCTCTACACTGTTTTTGATTTATTGCTATTGTCTTTGCTTGCGATCACCTTGAAGAATGTGAGAAAAAATATCTTGGTATCGAACGCAAGCGAGAGTTTCGACACATACTGAGCATCAAACTCAAAACGTTGAGCCCAATCCACAGTCTTTCTGCCGTTGACTTGCGCCCATCCCGTGATGCCTGGGCGCACTTTGAATCTCTCCATGCCAATGGGGGGGTATTCGCCCCATTTATAGGGGTGATAGGTGAGGGTAGGACGAGGACCAATGACTGACATATCACCAAGTATGATATTAATCAACTGAGGGAGCTCGTCTATGCTGGTTGCTCGTATGATACGCCCAATTTTCGTAACTCGTGTATCTCCTTTTTTGCTATACACCCCTCCTTTTTCGGCACCCACAACCATCGAGCGGAACTTGTACATGGTAAAGGGGCGCCCACCCACTCCAAGGCGAGTTTGTGAGAATATTGCACTGCCTTGGCTCTCAAGGCGGATGATAAGCCACACGATTACCATAATGGGCGAGAGCACAATCAGCCCCAGTGTGGCGAATATTAGATCTAGGGTGCGTTTTAAAAATCTATAACTCATAGCTGTGTTGTTGTTTGTGTTAGAATGGTAGTGCCATATTGGCAGTGAATATCATATTTAGCATCCTTGCACGTCGAGCTGTCTCCTCCATATTCACCACTCGGATGCCCATGTCGAACAGTTCTTTATTTAGAAACTTCTTCATCGCTAGGTGGTGCTCATCGGCGATGCGCTTTTTGAGGGGCACTCTAAACAGCAGATCGAGGAACTCACGATTGTTATACAGAATAGTAATATCGAAACAGTATTTCATCTCCGATATGTTCGTTCCTCCCCAACTCCCCCAAGTTACCTCGTTGTAGTGAAGATCGGCTGGCGGATATTGTTTGGGGACAGAGGCATACTCAAATCGTGTGATATAGTCCTCGAAGAGTTGATCTATCTTGCGAGCAAGCGAGCGGTCGGAGATAAATATCTTATAGAGGTTGCGAAATAACTTCGCAGAGAGCGGTGGCATTGATTGCCTTCCCAGGTGCTTGTACCAATAGCCTCTGATGGTCTCCGACACCCACGATTTCACCTCAACATCATTGTGGCAATTCTCCTCAAGATAGATGCGCTTTCTGATCTCGTTCTCTTTTCGAGGGGCGATATAGCCGCTATTGTGAGTGAGTATGTCTTTTTTAAGATCGAAATCCTCGATGTTGTCGTTATTCTCGGGGATGGAGTAGATGTGGTGTTTGGTCTTAAATTTTTGCGCTATTTTCTTTGCGGCCTCAACATCAATAGTCTCTTTGTGAGCAGAGAGGTAACTGAAGGTCTCGTAGCGGTCATAGTTTCCCACGGCGGCTGCAAATGTGGTATTGCTGTCTATTCCGCCTGTGAGCGAAATTCCAGGACGTTCCCACTTGCGCAGCACCAGCTCCGCTCCATTTTTGAGTATGGTCGCAGCTCGTTGAATTACATCATTGTATTGGGCTTCATTCTCACACTCTTGTATGTCGACGCGGGGGTAGAACCTGTGGTGGCTCAATTCTCCAGCGCAGTAACGGTACTCTATGTTTGGAACAACACGCTTAACCTGACCATAAGCTGATAGGTCACTTGGGAGATACGCTCCCATGACCCTGCCATACCATTTGTAGTTGATCAGGCGAGTGACAAAGGGGTCGTGTTCGAGGTCATACAAATCAGCAATGAGTTGAGGATGGGAGGTAATCATAAAATTACCATCAATCTCGCCATAATATGCCGACTGCATACCAGAGGGGTCAACAGTGAAAGTGATACCATCTGCGTCGAACCACCCCACAACAAAGATACCCGTGAGCTGGCTAATTGCATTGAAGTACTCCTCTTTGCCTTTGTCTAAGGATTCGGCTACTGCTTTGAGCTGCACATCCTCTCGGTGTTCCATGGTGAAAGGGTTGTAGCAGTGTCCCATCAAAAAATGAGTTACCCCCTGATTGGTGTAGTGGAACATTGTACTGTCTTTGTGACACATGAGGGTGTAGTTTGCAATGGTCACTGAGTTCCAATTACCATAGAATGGAAATTGGGTGCTCGGCATGGTTTGCTGTGTTATCAGAAAACCACGGCGCAGCAATAAATGTTGGAGTTGGGGTTTGCTATTTAAGCGTTGTTTTAGTGTACTGTTCATCATCTTATCTTACTTTTAAAAATACTTTTTATTCGTGAGCTGAAATCTCTCATCCCCTTGGATACGACCATCAACATGGTGTACTGCACCAAGGCGATAGTAATAGTTATAATCGTACCATTTATGAGGAAGTTTAGGATCTTTCCATCAACATACTGAACGAAAATACTTCCACGCAGATGGTATATCACAGCTATCAGTAGCACTGCGGTGAGATGGTGCTTAATAAAGATACCTACATAGAGCCTGAGTGAGTGTTCGATTCCTTGCCTGAAAAGGAAATAAGGCTTCCACAACAATACTACAAGCGTTGTGCTAAGTATTGCACCACACAACACTCCGTTGATTCCCCATAGATAGCCAAAGGCAATAGAAGAAGTGAGATTAATTACAGCCTCTATCAATGGCGCATAAATATCCTTGAAGAGTCCATAGGCATTGATATACACATCGACCACCCCTCGGGTCATCTCGATAAAGAAGAGCACCAACATCAGAACTAGAGTC
>CAYJLL010000135.1:0-4999 GCA_964370955.1 uncultured Rikenellaceae bacterium
GCTCGCGTTTTGAAAATTCAGCACCCAAATGCTGTAGTAAGGATAAAGCTCAATGGACGAGTTCAGGAAAATGACTTGGTCAACTTTGCGTCGATTTTGATTATGGTGTACTTACTCTCGCTTGTGGCCTCGACCATATTTTTGAGTTTCTATCAATACGATCTTTTGAGCTCGTTTTCGCTCTCTGTTGCAGCCTTAGGTAATGTTGGCCCAGGCTTTGGTATAGTAAATAATATGGCGAATTTCAACTTTTTCCCCGAAAGCGTAAAGCTTTGGTTAAGCTTCTTGATGTTGCTTGGCCGCCTTGAGATTTTTGGACTAATCCATATATTTTTGATACGTAGTTGGAAATAATGTATATTTTTTGCATCTTTGTATTAGGGGAATAACATTTATAAAACAAACCAATAGCCGAATTCTCACCACGATAAAACTCAAACCCCGTTCAAACTTGAATAATAGATGATTTCGATGAATATTAAAACCGTTATTATATTTTTTAGCATAACCTTTGGATTCTCTAGCACACACGCGCAAGAGGCTCCAATCTCTGATAGCACATCACTTAAACCCACAATCCAAAATCAACTTTCACAACTCAGAACGCAAGAAACTGATGTTAATAGGGCGATAGATTCGCTCGCAGGTTTGCTTGACGCTCAGCGTAAAATCTATAGCACTCAAGCTAGCGATTCGGTGGGTTTAAGAATAATTGACCTTGAGAGTACAGTGTTTGACTTGCGTTCGCAGCTAAGCCTTCTTGGCTCACAAATATCAACACTACAGGCTCAAGAGTCGATACTTTCACTTGAGAACCCGAATCAAAGTGATAACTCTTCGAATTCGAATGTGATCAATATTCTAGATTCTGACTTTTTTGCTGAGTATATCTCAGAGCAACAACTAGCACACCTACATAGCTCACGCGATATTAGTTCGGAGTTTGAAGCAAATCTATCGCGAGTGAACGCGCTATATGAAAACATACAAGCTCTAGAGAAAACCTATAATTCGACATCTGCTCAGAGCGTAGTTGATTCTATTGTTATTAGAAGCTACGAACTTCGACATAATATCAAGAATCTAGATAAGCAACTCTCACAAAAATGGAGAGAATTATATAGAACTAAACTTGACCATTATATGGTGCTAACCGACCACCTTGAAATAACAGATCGCGATATGCTCGAGCGTCTAGATGTACTCTCTCGCGATGCTTATAGTGCGCAGGAAAGCTCAGCAATTGAATCAATGGCACCATCTATCGTTGCTTACATCCCTCAAAGAGAACTACTATTAGAGTATGAACTGCTGTTTGCCGATGAATTAGCATTGCCAGTGGCAAAGGATTCCCTCAAGGCGCTTCAAAAGAGTCTGTCAGCTAAAGAAATTAATCCCCTTAATGATATTCAATTCAAGTGGCGCAGTATTTCAATCTACAGTGATATCACTCTTGGAAATACATACCCGTACTCAAATATTGAGGATGTACCCGCTATTAAAGTGCCGCAAGAGGGAGTTTATTACGCAATTCAAGTTGCGCTGATTACTCGTCCTGCATCATCACTTTCTATCTTCAAAGGCGCAGAGCCACTACAGCTCGAACGCACAGCGACCGGAGGTTATAGGTATGTTCTAGGAGGATTTGCGAGCTATGATCTCGCTCAAGATGCGCTATCTCAGTGCAAATCAGCGCAGTTTAGGAACCCTGTTTTAGTTGCGTGGGTTGATGGTGAGTTTTCTACTGTTGCTAACGCCAAAGCCTACCAAGCTAAACACTCACAGCATAACCCATCAAAGCAGGGATATGGCATAAAGATTACTAGTTCTAATTCTGATATTGCATCAGAGATTCGCTCGATCTTAGATTCAGCTATTGATGGCGAAAAATCAATCTCACGCTCTCAAAATGGCAATGATGTTAATTTCACTATTAGCAATTTCCCAACCGCCTCACAAGCAAGAGTAATATCTCACATCTTAAAAAGCGAGCTTGGGACTCAATGCCAAGTCGATATATTCGACATTGGACAGAGTGAAACCGAATAAAACTTTAACAATTAAATACTATGGGTTGGATTATTTCTTTGCTCCTACTGGGAGTTTTACTGTTCTTGGTTGAACTGATTTTGTTGCCGGGCATCAGCATAGCCGGTGTTGGCGCACTAGCTTGCTTTGCAGGAGCAGTGACAATGGCATTTACGATCTTTTCCACCGCAACGGGTTTTATGTATCTAGGGATTGCAATAGTACTGATTGTAATTTGTATGATATTTTTCCTGCGCGCTAAAACCTGGCGCAAAGTAGCCTTGGATACTGAGGTGCCCGATTCTATTGCACCTGCAATTTCTGAGTTAGTCCCTTTAAATACAGTCGTTACAGCGCTTACTCGCCTTGCTCCTATGGGTAAAGTTTTATATCAGGGTGAAACCTATGAAGCAAAATCGCTTGATATTTTCATCGATCAACGTACAGATGTTGTGGTAAAAGCTTATGATAATCAAGTGCTCGTGGTGGAAGCAGTTAAACTAACTAGCTAACACTATGAAAAAACTCTTAATTTCTCTACTCATCCTATGCGCTAGCAATAGTGTAGTTGCTCAGAAACTTGGCAAGGGCGACAAGGCTCCCGATTTTACTGCTAAAACTGCTGATGGCACAGAGTTTAACCTTCATCAAACCCTTGAGAGTGGCAAATATGTGCTACTAAACTTCACCGCAGTTGAATGTGGATATTGCTATATCATCTATCCGCATTTGATTAAGATACAACAGAAGTATCCAGATAATCTACAAGTAGTTGCTGTCTATGGTGGAGTGAATGGAAAAGTTGATACACCCGAGCAGTGGGATCAAATGGCTCAGCAAATCTACAAAGAATATTATCAAAAAGTTGCAGACAATAAGATCTTTAGTGTGTGGAATGCAGGCTTTTTGGATGGTGTGTACTATAACATATCAAAAGTTGGCTGGCCTAATTTCTTTCTTATCTCACCCGATGGAGAGATCGTGGACAAGATGTACGGCGCACGTGATGAGGCACTAAATAAAATGATAGACAAAAATCTAAATAAAAACTAATCAAAAATACTTACTAAATTATGGAAGAACTAACACCAGGCGTAATCTACGCCATTATTGTCGGAGTATCGATAATCCTACTGTGGATTATCCTTTATTTTGTTCCTGTTGGACTATGGTTCTCGGCCTTGGTCTCGGGCGTAAAAATCAGCCTTCTTCAGCTTGTTTTGATGCGCTGGCGTAAGGTGCCACCAACTACCATCGTATCGGCTATGATCGAGAGTACGAAGGCGGGACTGAAGCTTAACACCAATGAGCTTGAGGCTCACTTCTTGGCAGGTGGTAGAGTAGCAAGCGTTGTGCCTGCACTTGTTTCGGCACAAAAAGCTAACATTTCACTTGATTTTAAAATGGCAACCGCCATTGACCTAGCTGGTCGTGATGTATTTGAGGCGGTTCAAATGTCTGTTAACCCTAAGGTAATCAACACCCCTCCAGTTGCAGCTGTCGCTAAGGATGGTATCCAGCTTATTGCTAAAGCTCGTGTAACGGTGCGTGCCTCGATTAAGCAATTGGTCGGTGGAGCAGGCGAGGAGACTATCTTGGCTCGTGTGGGCGAGGGCATCGTGTCGTCTATTGGCTCGAGCGAGTCGCACAAAAGCGTTTTGGAGAATCCAGATTCTATTTCACGTGTGGTTCTAAACAAGGGACTTGATGCTGGAACGGCTTTCGAGATTCTCTCTATCGATATTGCGGACATTGACGTGGGGCGTAACATCGGTGCAGTGCTTCAGATGGATCAGGCGAATGCAGATAAGAATATTGCACAAGCTAAAGCGGAAGAGAAGCGTGCAATGGCAGTGGCTCTCGAGCAAGAGATGATAGCCAAGGCGCAAGAAGCGCGTGCAAAGGTTATTTTGGCAGAGGCCGAGATTCCTATGGCTATTGCCGAGGCTTTCCGCACGGGCAACCTCGGAGTAATGGACTACTACAAGTTCCAAAACATCCAAGCCGACACCACCATGCGCGAGAGCATCAGCAAGCCGCAGGTGAGTAAATAATAAGTAAATCAATATTGTTTTTATGGGTTTGTACGAGTGCTTGAATATTCGTACAAACCTTTTTTTTTAAATAATACTATATGAAAAAAATCCTTCAACTATTACTTCTAACAGCCGTCCTAGGCTCGTGACTCTAAAGTTATTTACATCGCCCACGCAAATCACGACCATAAGGCTAATCCAAACTTCCTTAAGGTGGAAATCGCACCTGATGGCACTTTTACAGACACCATTCCATTTGAACACTCAGTTATGTACAAGCTGATATTTGAAGACGAATATATTCAAAACACATTTAATCCCACATACTTTATCTTGGAGGAGGGCGTTACCACTCTTGAACTTTATCCTCAAGACAAGTGGGAGAATAATACTGTAAAAGCGGGTAAACTTAACAAAAAGTATAAGGATCTTAAAGACGAGTCGGTAAAACTATTTGATACAAAACCATTATATCAGCTCATCAGTGACCTTGAAGTACAAGAGAAACTGTTTTCTTCACAGGTAATGGCTTTGTACGCTCAGTTTAACGATAACACAACAAGATCTGAGGCAGAGGCTATCCGCGCGCAACTTGCTGAACTTGATAAAGTCGGTCAGTATTTTACGCCTGAATATTATGCCGCTAGTCAGAAAATAGAATCAATCAGAAAAGAAGAGGAGCAATGGAGAATTCAGCAAGCTAAATCACATGTGGACGAAGTGGGCTTGGCTACTCTTAACAGCCTGTATCTGTATAGTGAGGGGGATAACAGTGATTTGGTTGAAATATTTGAGAGTCTCTACAAAGATAAGTATAGCGACAATCCAATGGCACAGGAGTTGGTTGCTGCTATAGCAGCAGAAAGTATCGTTGCAGGTGGGCGTTATGTCGATTTTACAGCACCTGATTTGCAGGGTAAGATGGTGACTCTTTC
>CAYJLL010000135.1:5009-5227 GCA_964370955.1 uncultured Rikenellaceae bacterium
AGATGAAATCAATGGTAAAGTAGCGGTCATAGACCTTTGGGCGTCGTGGTGTAGGCCTTGCATTGCAACTTCCATTTCGTTTATCCCTGTGTGGGAGAAGTATAAGGATCAGGGTTTTACTATCGTAGCGGTAGCGCGTGAGAAGGATAATACGGATGCGATGAAAGCGGCAATAGAGCGTCACAATATTCCGTGGTTGAATCTTGTTGAGCTCAATG
>CAYJLL010000136.1:0-5159 GCA_964370955.1 uncultured Rikenellaceae bacterium
CCACCAAAGTCATATATTTATCATTTGGGTTTACTTTTCTCCAAGTTTCCTCTGGGGTGGTATCTATTATTTCGAGAAGTTCATCACGATGAGGTATTTTAGAGTTCTGTATCATCACCCTGAGTCTATCCCAGCCAACACCATTGCTGTGAACCTCCAAAAGGCTGTCATGTAGTTCGAAATTGGTTTTTAGATACTCCACAATAGCTTCACTGCGGCGCTGAGATAGCCTTTTGTTGACAAGTTTGTCACCCTCGGGGGATGCATAACTCTCGATTACGACCCTTTCGATAAGCGCCATGGAGTCCTCTTTAAGATTGCCAAAGGTCTTTTGAAGCTGCTCTAATGCAGTTTCATTATTAGCATAGTGCCCAACGATCTTGTCGCCCCCAAATTCGTACAATACGTCAGTTCTAGTCTGATGTTGTTGAGCCTGGGCGGTCGCACAAAATAGTGCTAGTGTTGATATGATAAAGAAAAATATTCTCATTCTGTTCTTTAAGGTGCATGGTGTTTAACTAACCCCTTATTGTTTTTAGCATTAACTCGTAATTAATATCTAGTTTATGCTAGATTTATTGTGTTGTATTGATATTAATCCTAACAATTAATGAAAAGTAATACCAACACTAAAAACTCTACAAAGTTACAAAATATTATTTAATTCATAATAATTTTTGCCTAATTTGTTGTTTTTTGAAAGGTTTTCATAGCAGGCGTGATGAAATATAGCGTGAGAAATGTTTCCTTTTTCGGATTCGAACAACGCGATATTCTAAGAGTAACCCCCAAAAAAAGGCGCCTAAAATAGCGCCTCTTTGGGGGGGGGGATTTATGAGATTTTAGAATTTCTCTCTAGAATGATTTGAGGTAAAGCTCGTTATCTTTGTCACCTCTTCCCGAAAGATTGATTACAACAACGCTCCCCTGCTGTAGGCTAGGAGCTACTTTGTCTAATGCTGCAAGGGCGTGTGAACTTTCGATAGCAGGGAAGATACCTTCGTTTTTGATCAGATTCTTTGCTGCCTCAAGAGCTTCTTTATCTTCGATAGCAACCACTTCCATGCGACCCTCTGCGCTCATTGATGCCATCAATGGCCCCACACCAGGGTAGTCTAGCCCTGCTGAAATAGAGTAGGGTTCTGCAACTCCGCCATTCTCGTCGCTAATCACTAGGGTGTTTGCTCCATGGAGAACCATTTCTTTTCCTTGGCTCATAGAAGCGGCGGTTTTTCCGCTCTCAAGCCCAAGCCCACCAGCCTCGGCTGCAACTAGACGCACTTGAGGACTTTCAATGAAATGGAAGAATGCACCAGAAGCGTTACTTCCACCTCCCACACATGCGATAACCATGGCAGGCAGTTCGCACTGCTCCTGCTCTAGGAGTTGGGCACGAATCTCTTTTGAGATAACACTCTGAAAATCTGTTACCATCTTTGGGTAGGGGTGAGGCCCAACAGCAGATCCCAATAGGTAGTAGTATTTCTGAGGATTTTGAGCCCATTCCATCAAAGCCGAATCAACTGCGTCGGATAGAGTTGCCGTTCCGGCAGTTGCCGCCACAACCTCAGCTCCAAGGATTCGCATTTTCTCGACATTTGGCATTTGCCTTTCAATATCAACAGCTCCCATGTGAATTTGGCACTCCATACCCAGTAGCGCACAAACAGTCGCAGTAGCAACCCCGTGTTGGCCTGCGCCGGTTTCGGCAATAACTCTTGTGCATCCCATTTTCTTAGCCAGAAGAATTTGACCTACAGTATTGTTGATCTTGTGAGAGCCTGTGAAGTTAAGATCCTCGCGTTTAAGATATACCTTTAGGTTGTATTTTTTTGAAAGTTCCTCGCTCATATACAGCGGCGAGGGGCGTCCCACGTAGTCACGCAGTAGGCGATTAAATTCTTCGGTGAATTCAGGAGTATCGCGAATTTGATGATACATTGAGCTAAGATGCTGGATGTTAGCCTCTAAAGATTCAGGGACGAAAGAGCCGCCAAAGCGTCCGTAATAACCATTTTCATTGCAAGTGTAAGGATTTGTTGTTTTCATTGTTTTAGTGTTTTTATTTGATTAGTAGTTAATTTATTTGAATGTTAGGCACAAAAAAAGACACCCTCTGGAGCGTACTTCCAAAGGGTGTCTTTTTATCTTGAGTTAAAGATGCAAATGCTTACATCTTCAAGAGAAAGCATATTGCTAAAGCTGAGAATCAGCTGACATAACAACACCTAAGTGGAAGAACTTCTGAGCTCTGCCACCACCATCGTTGGTTTATGTTGTTTTGTCTTGTAATCATATCGCAAATATAAATCAAATAAATTGAATTTCCAAATTTTTTCGCAAGATTTGCAAATAAATAAAATTATACTACCTTTGTATATGTAAACCAATTAAAATTACACAACAATGAAAAAATTTTTCCTAACAGTTCTTGCAGCTTTTGCAATGACTCTAACAACTCAAGCTCAAGATCTATTTAGCATTGGAGCACGTGGTGCAATCAACTTCAGTTCGCTAACAGGTGGCGATGCTGTTGAAACGTCAAGCGGTACTGGTTGGAACTTTGGTCTAACTGCCGAGCTACGTCCATTCCAGAAATTCAGCATCACGGTGGACGCTATGTACTCTAAAACTAAGGTTAACGCAGTTGATTCTGATGATTACCTTAACCTAGGTTACCTTGATATTCCTATCATGGCTAACTACTACCTTATTAAGGGGCTTCATATCAAAGCTGGTATCCAACCCTCTATCAATCTATCTGCAAAAACTTCACTCGGAGATATTTCAGAAAACATCAAAAATGGAGCGTTCTCTATTCCAGTTGGTATTGGCTACACAACAGACATGGGCCTAGGTATTGATTTGCGTTACAATATCTCTACTTCTGATACTTATGATTTTGATGAACTTGATCTTAAAACTTCATCATTCGTAGTTGGTGTTTATTTCCGTTTCTAAGAATTAAACTAACAAACAAAAAAGAGAGCGATACCTTTTTGAAAAGGCATCGCTCTCTTTTTTTATTTGCGATTAATTAAATCAAATCCAGGATAGTTACCTCGCTGTCGGTTCCTAGGCGCATTGGTGGTCCGAAAGTGCCACTACCCTGCGAAACATAGACTTGGGTGTTATCATTTACTTTGTAAAGCCCTTTGTTGTAGGGGAACATCATCTTGGCGATGAGTGTGGCAGGGAAAAGCTGCCCCGCGTGGGTGTGTCCCGCCAAATAGAGATTGATGCCATTGGAGGCAGCGTAGTCAACACCAACTGGGTTGTGGTGTAGAAGGATAGAGGGGCGAGTGGTGTCGATCGCCATGCGAGGGAGCTCCTCTTTGATGGTGGTCTTTGATAGTGCTCCATGGAATCTATCTGTGCTTTCTCTGTCGGGTAGGAGATAGTCCAAGCCCACGATTTGCAGCTCGCCAAGTTCAATCTTTTTGTTATCCAGCACTGTGACCCCATTCTCGGTGAGCATAGCTTTAATCTCCTTTGCGCCCGAGTATCCGTCATGGTTTCCCTCGATAAAATAGATAGGCACGCTTAGCTCTTTTAAGGGTTCGAGCACTCTTTGCTCTAGGCGCACGCGTCCATCGAACATATCGCCCGTAATGACCACTGCATCAACATTCTCCATCTTAACCAAGTCGACCAATTTCTGCATAGTATTTCTACCCCAAAAGTGACCGATGTGAATATCCGAGAGTTGAGCAATACGCACAGGCTGAGTTAGATTAGGTAAATCTACATTCACATGAACAACTTTAGTGTTCTGTGCATTCCAAAGTGAATAAACCGACAAGAGGGCCGTGAACCCCAGGCCAATCATTCCAAAGATGCGAGGAGTGAATTTTGCGAAAATATTAGCAAAATCTACTACCAAGGTAGAACACAGCAAAATGGCGAATACTCCAAAGCCTATGGTCGAGATGTTATTCATCAGGTGTCCTAGGGTGGTGGTGGAGTTGGTGCGCATGATTACTATTGCGCTAATTAAGAATGTGGCTATGATAACCACAAGTGATATTATTGTCCACCATCGGTGTAATGAAAATGCCCAAGCATAGCGGCGGCCAATATAGTAGACCGCTAGTGCCATTAGCAATAAGATAATAATTGGAAGAAGGTAGATTGAAATTTTGCCCATTTTAATGTTGTTTGCGCTTTTTAGTTAGTTTAAGATAATATGCGAACATAAAAAGTGCTACAAATATTGTGCTAGTTGTTGTTTGCCACCAAATTGGACCATGGCTGCAAAGCTCGTGGGCGTGATCGTGCCCATGGTGATGGTGTCCGTGGCTACACTCTGTGTCAATCGATCCTAGGGACGAGAACCATTCGCCGGGCAATACAAAATCCACCACAAGTGCGCAGGCAATTGCCCCTAGAATGAGGGTTATTAGATATATCACAGTCTTGCGAACGCCCATTTGTTTGCGAAGGATTATTAGCGACGCAAAATTAGTTGCAGGACCTGCTATCATCAAAACCAATGCAGCCCCAGGTGAAACTCCCATCAACATCAACGACAGAGCGATGGGGATAGACCCTGTGGCACACACATACATAGGAGTTGATATAACTAAAATAAGCAGTATGTTGAGGAAGTAGTGTTCTTTGAGGGTTGCAAATACACTTTCGGGCAAAAAGGCTGTTACTGCTCCCGCTAAAAGCAAGCCGAAGACCAGCCATGCTCCAAAATCTTGAATCATATCCACTAGTCCATAGCGAAGGGCTTGAACAAACTTGTTTTTAGCATTATGAGAATGGGTATGGGCTGGCGAGTGTGGATGAGAACATCCACAACCACAATCAGGACTATCATTCGCTCCTAGATATTGAAAGCTAAGTTTTTTTTGCTTTTTCTTTAGGCCGAAAACATTGATCATCACACCCGAGAATATCGCAATCACAAAAGCAGCCAACGCACGCACAATTGCAAAAGGCAATCCAAGGAGCCCATAGGTCGCCAATACCGAGTCAATACCAGTTTGAGGGGTGCTCACCAAGAACGATACCATCGCTCCATCCGAGGCTCCTTCCTTTTTGAGCGATACCGCCGTGGGGATTACCCCACACGAACATAGAGGTAATGGTATTCCCAGAAGCGAGGCTCCCACAACAGAGCGAATGCCGCCACCGGAGAGGAATTTCTGATA
>CAYJLL010000137.1:0-5155 GCA_964370955.1 uncultured Rikenellaceae bacterium
AACCGATTGGTTGAGAATATCACCCTAGAGGAGGCGATGGAGCTGTTCCGTTTGCCACGTGAGGTGGGTGAGTATGAGGGTGAGAAGATGGTGGTTGGCGCTGGACGTTTTGGACCTTATGTTCGCCATAAAGGGGCTTTCACCTCGTTGGGCAAAACAGAAGACCCTTATACCATCACTGGTGAGCGTTGTGTGGAATTGATAGAGGCTAAGCGTTTGGCCGATAAGAATAAGATTATCCAAGAGTTCGAAGGGGGTGTTTCTATCCTCAATGGTCGTTTTGGTCCTTATATCTCGTTTGAGAAAAAGAATTATAAGATACCTAAAACCACCGATCCTGCAACTCTTTCTTTGGAGGACTGCCAAAAGATGATTGCCGAGCAAGGCGAACCCACTGGCAAGGCTACCAAAACCAGAGCAACGGCTGCTAAGAAAACAACAGCAGCCAAGAAACCAGCAGCTAAAAAAGCTACGGCAAAGAAACCTGCTGCTAAGAAAACAACAACCAAAAAGACTGCAACTAAAAGTGCAGCCGAAGAATAAAACACTTAAGAGGACTTTAATATAAACACAAGTGAAAGCAGTAGTAACAGGAGCAACAGGGCTTGTTGGAAGTCATCTTGTGGTGGAATTGTTACAAGAGGGGAGCTACAATGAAATTGTGGCTCTTGTTCGTTCTCAGAACTCTCTTGAGAAATTGCGCTACACCTTGCAACGCAATGGCTTTTCGATGGATTCTATCGTGGTTTGTAAGGTGGATTTCTCATCTATTCAAGATCTCACGGTGGCTATATCTGGGGCTGATGTTGTGTTTCACACCGCTGCAGTTGTAGACCTCTCGGGGGCGGATGTAGTTGCGGAGAATGTGCGTTTGACTGAAATGGTGGTTGAGGCTTCGATCAGGCAAGACAGAAAGCCTGTGTTGATTTTCACTAGCTCCATAGCGGCTCTGCCATCGAGCTTTGAGCGCATCGAGGATGCCTCGCCTTATTCTCGGTCTAAGTTCTTGAGCGAGATGCACATTTGGCAGGCTCGCAAACTGGGTTTGGATGTGGGGGTTGTTTTGCCCTCGGTTGTGTTGGGGGTGGGAGCGCCAGGGAGCGGAGGACTTCAGGGAGTGGTGAGAATGTTGGGGCGTGGCTTGCCTTTTTGGGTGAGCGGAGGGACAGGTTTTGTGGATGTGAGAGATGTTGGCAAGGCCTTGGTGAGAGTAGCTAAAAACCCCTATCTCAGAGAAGGTCAAAGATTGGTGCTCAATGGAGCGAATGTGAGATTCAAGGCTTTGGCAGAGGAGGTGGCAAAATGTAGTGGAGCGAGAAAACCATGGCTGAGGATCGATAAATGGCTATTTCTAACGGCTGCGTGGTTGATGAAGAAAACCATGAAATCGCCACCGTTTTCCTCCGATATGACAAGCTTTATCTATGGAGTGAGCCAGTATGATGGGGGTGAGATTCAGAAACTTGATAGTAGTTTTAACTATACGCCCTTTGGCGATACAATAAAAGATGTGGTGAGAGGATTAAAGGGTAGTTGTAAAAACTAAGCCCAAGTGAAAGAATTAATATAAAACTATAGAAACGCCTCCACCCAAATAACGGTAGATTAATTTTTAGGACTCCACTTAGAGCCAACAAAATAAATAAAAATGCCACTAACTAAGATTTCGGCACTTCGTGACCCGATCGACATAGAGATGATCTCGCGTATGCGTCCAAGCTACATCTCGTTTGATTTTATGCCTCTTTCGCCCCGCTATTTTGGCGAGGCGGATGCGGCTCTGCTTTGGGATCTTCCCTTGCGAATTAGGCGTGTGGGGCGTTTTGCTGAGCAGGATCCTCTGCGTATAGTGTCGGTGGCAGCTCGCTATGGACTGAGCTCTGTGCAGCTCGATGGGCTAGAGACTCCTGCCGATTGCGAGTTGCTCTCGAGCGAGGGGCTGGAGGTTATCAAAAGTATCACGGACGACAACTTTGCGTATGCCGATCGCTTTGAGGGGCTTTGCAACCGCTTCGTGTTTCGCTTGAGCGACCCCTCGATAATAGATAACTACTCGGGACATACTCCCTTTTTGATAGAGACAACCCAAGGAGCCTACCACCACCCCCATCCTCGCTTTAGTGGTGTGGACTGTGGACAGGAGGGCTTTGAGAGAGCTTGTGCTTGCAAAAACATCTCTCAGGTTGAGAGCTATTTGAAGAGCTACCAACTCTAATGATAAAAAACAAGAAAAGATGAAAAATCGCGAAGACTACAACGCAATATGCAGTGAGATAATCAACCCCGATTACCAAGTAGGCACTATCTCCAAACTCTATGGAACAGAGGGCGAGTTGGTTGTCAAGCTCTGGGATACCTTCCCTCATGGCATGCTAGATGAGCCTTTCTGGGTGGAAATTGATTCGCTGCCAGTGCCGCTGTGGATAGGCTCGTTTCAAAAACAAGGTCTCTCTAAGGCGGTGATAGTGTTTGATGACTTTGAGAGTGAGGCGCTGAGCCGTCTGTTGCTTGGTAAGGCGATTTATTCTGCACGTGCTGAAGTGGTGCAAGAAGAAGAGCACCCCTTGGTTGGAATGCGTTTTGAGGATATAACTTCGTCTTGTAGTGGTGAGATCGTAGATTTTATAGATAGCGAGATGAATCCGCTGCTGGTGGTTGAACTCCCCGATCAGGATGAGGAAGTTTTGGTGCCCTATAATGAGAGATTTGTAGTGGAGATAAAAAAACGCAAAGGCCTAGTGATCTTAGAGTTACCCGAGGCAATTTTTGATCTAAATAACTTGAGTTAATAATCATGAGCGAGAGCACAGAATCCCCCAAAGGGTGGTACACCATAGTGAATCCAGTGGCAGGCCGTGGACGAGGTCTGCTGGATTGGCCTTTGATTAGCAATCTGCTCTCAGATGCAGGGGTGGACTATGATGCTCATTTCACGCTCCGTAAATATCACGCCACCGAGCTGGCGGTGGGAGCTCTCAATGAGGGCTATCGCAAACTTATGGTCGTTGGGGGCGATGGCACCATCCACGAGGTGGTACACGGACTTTTCCTTCAAGGCAAAATCAAGAGCACCGATGTGCTCATCTCGGTGATAGCCGTAGGTACGGGCAACGACTGGATACGTATGTTCGGCATTCCTAAGACCTACCCCGAAACCATCAAGGCTATAGTCCAGGAGTGTTGGTTTTTGCAGGATGTGGGTCGAGTGAAATACCATCAAACCCGAGTGCCGCAGCTGCGCTATTTGGCAAATGTTGGGGGTGTTGCCTATGACGCTATGGTGTGTCGCAGTTTCAATAAACTCCACCAGAGGGGTTATCGAGGTAAGTGGCTCTATTTGTGGAGTGTGTTCCGCGAGGCTTTGCGCTATCGTTGTCGCCCGACAGTCATTGAGGTCGATGGCGAGGTTATCTTCGAGGGCAAACTCTTTACCGCCACTGTGGGCATTAATAAATACACCGCAGGAGGACTCTCTCAGACCCCACTAGCCATTGCCGATGATGGCCTTTTCGATCTAACTATTATCCCCAAGATGAATCGTCTGGGTATGTTCCTTCGCCACTGGCACCGCCTCTATGATGGAACTATTTATCGTATCCCACGTGTGGAACACCACCGAGGCAAGCATATTATTATTAAATCGCAACCAGCCATTAATCTGGAATTGGATGGAGAAATTCTAGGCGAATCGGGTTTTGATTTTGTGAACCTGCAAAAAGCTTTGAAGGTGGTTGTGACTGAAAAATTCTTGAAAGATCTAGCCAAAGCAAATGAGTAAAAATAATCAGCAATTCGACCGAGAACACCTTTGGCACCCCTATACTTCGATGAACGAGCCTCTCGAATGCTATCAGGTGAGCCATTGTCAGGGGGTTTATATTCACCTGAGCGACGGGCGAAAACTAATAGACGGAATGAGTTCGTGGTGGTCGACTATCCATGGCTACAACCATCCACGGCTTAATAAAGCCGCCACCGAACAGCTCACCAAGATGAGCCATGTGATGTTCGGGGGGCTGACCCACGATCCAGCGGTTGAGCTCGGCAGACGACTGCTGAAACTGCTACCGCAGGGGTTGGAATCTATTTTTCTAGCCGACAGCGGTTCGATTGCCATTGAGGTGGCAATGAAGATGGCACTGCAATATTATTATAGTCAAGACGAGCCCAACCGAAACACCTTTCTGACCATCTCAGGGGGCTATCACGGTGATACTTGGCATGCAATGAGCGTGTGTGACCCCAATGGAGGTATGCACTCGCTTTGGCAGGGGCGACTCTCTCAGCAAATCTTTGTCGAGAAACCTCAGACAACTTTCACCGAGCAATGGAGTGAGGGCTGCGAGGATGAGCAGAGGCTTCGTGAGGCTTTTCGAGAGAATCACGATACCATGGCGGCTCTGATACTCGAACCCATAACCCAAGGAGCAGGAGGGATGCGTTTTTATCATCCTGAATATCTAAAATTAGCTCGCACTCTGTGCGATGAATATGACGTGCTGCTCATTTGCGATGAGATAGCAACAGGTTTTGGCCGCACTGGGCGTATGTTTGGTGTGGATTGGGCAGGTGTTGTGCCTGATATAATGTGCGTGGGTAAGGCTCTCACGGGGGGCTATATGACTTTGGCAGCAACTATCACCACTCGAAAAGTATCGCACACCATCAAGGGTGCATTTATGCACGGCCCGACTTTTATGGGCAATCCTTTGGCGTGTGCTGTGGCGTGTGCTTCGATGGATATTATCCTTGATGACCCTGCGGAGACGTTAGGGCGTGTGGGAGAGATTGGTGCTATACTAGAAGAAGAGTTTTCTGAACTTCGAGGCAGTGAGGGTGTGAGAGATGTTAGAGTGTTGGGAGCCATAGGGGTGGTAGAATTGGAGCAGGCGGTGGATATGCCTAGCATTACGGCTGCTTTTGTGGAGCGTGGTGTGTGGGTGAGGCCTTTTGGGCGTTTGGTCTATCTTATGCCTCCTTACGTTATCACCAATGATGAGTTACGAACGCTTTGCGCAGCGGTGCGAGGGGCACTGGCGATAATTATTTAGGAGTTAGACAGAGCCATTGCTTGTGCCGCTGGCACAGACGAGCGCACGAACCGCACGGGCAATGGTTCTATGAAAGTTAAACAAACAAATAGACGAGCGCACCG
>CAYJLL010000138.1:0-3888 GCA_964370955.1 uncultured Rikenellaceae bacterium
CTTGGGGCGGAGCCTGAGCTGAGGCCTGAGAACGGTCTTGAGCTTGGATAATTTCATCGAAACGCTGGGGGGTAATCTTTCCATACCCGACCTCTACAAGCGTTCCAACAATGCCTCTAATCATCCCACGTAGGAAGCGATCGGCACGAATCTCGAACATCAACTGATCTTTTGCAACCTCGGTTAGTTGCACGTGGGTGATATGACAAATATTTGTTTTATTATCAGAGTGTAGTTTGGCGAACGATGTGAAATCTTCGTGCTTTAGCAAACACTGGGCAGCCTCTCTCATGGTCTCTACGTTCAATGGTTTGGTGACCTGCCAAGTGCCCTCACGATTGAAAGGACTCTTGGAGAGTTGGATGAAGTATTGATATTCACGCATGGTTGCATCGAAGCGAGCGTGCTTATCAGTTGCATACATTTTTGAGATGGCAATCTGGTGGGGTAGGATACGGTTTAGGCGGTACACAAATTTAGCTGTATCATCAATCTCACCCGAGCACTCAAAATGTGCGACATAAAACGATGCGTGAACGCCTGTATCGGTGCGTCCGCAGCCCACAATAGTGGTTGGTTCTCGTAATAACACACTCAAAGCCTCCTCGATGTTCTGTTGTACCGAAGGGGCGTTGAGTTGTCGTTGCCAGCCGTTAAAGCCCAAGCCACAATAGGCTAGTTCAAGGAAGTATCGTGTTTTTCCTTGACAAGTTTTATCTTCTTGTATTTGGATATCATTAGAGATTTCACTCATAATATAAATGCTTTTTTCTGAATACTGATCTGCAAATATACTAAATATCTTTGCCACTAAGGGGCGTTAAGGCAAAATAACGAGGGTAAGCATAATTATTTCTACGATATTACTCAGATAGCTATCATGGGCAAACAATCAAGTAATGACATAAGGCAAAACTGTGGAGAGACGCGTGCAGCTAAATAACACTTTCATTCGTGATTATCGTTAGAGGTAACCGCTTGATAGTGAGTGTTGTTTATGTGTATTATGCTATTTAGTAGTTTTACGATATTTAAGCTCTCTCCAGAGATGATAAAATGCAAAGCTCGGAGCATACAATAACATTCTAGGCCCCGAGTAGTGCATTACTTGTTGAACTTTCGCTTTCATTTGGGGTTTATAGCAGTGTTTCGAACAACGTCTACAACTGGGTTTCTGCTCTCCCCAAGGGCATCTATCAAGCCGAGTGTGAGCGTATTCAATCAACTCTTGACAGTGGTGGCATAGTGACGAATTTTTCTCATAGACTTTGCAGTAGATAGCCACCATTCGGCTTATAATCACTTTTTCTTTCTCTATAGATGTCATTGTGCAGTTGTGTAAGTCTCTGGTTATTGCGGGAGCTAATGAACAAAGGTAATTATTTTTAGTCTTATTCTATAAAAACATTACAACCCGCCCGTTTTGTATATATACATAAATAAAAAGAGCGACTCCTCAAATATGAGGAATCGCTCTTGAATTTATACCCTAAAGCTTGCTTTAAGAAAAGCTCGCTTTGGGGAGTTTACTACAACTGTGGACCAGAAGCCAATAGGCCTGCACCCTCAGGTAGGTACTGCTCGAAGTTCTTGATGTACTTAGCAGCTAGAGATTTTGCTTTCTCTTCCCACTCGCTCACGTTAGAGTAAGTGTTACGTGGATCTAGGATATCAGATACACCTGGAAGTGCCTTAGGAGCAACTAGGTTAAGAACTGGGATGTTTACAGTCTCAGCAGTATCGATAGAACCATCAAGGATAGCGTCGATGATCGCGCGAGTATCTTTGATAGAAATACGCTTACCAGTACCGTTCCAACCAGTGTTAACTAGGTATGCAGTTGCACCGTGCTCGTTCATTTTGTCAGCAAGTACTTTAGCGTAGATAGTTGGGTGAACAGTTAGGAAAGCCTCACCGAATGCTGGAGAGAATGATGGAGTTGGCTCAGTGATACCACGCTCAGTTCCTGCAAGTTTCGAAGTGTAACCGCAAAGGAAGTGGTATTGTGCTGATTTCTCATCAAGGATAGAAACTGGAGGCAATACACCAAATGCGTCAGCAGATAGATAGATGATCTTCTTAGCGTGACCTGCACGAGAAGGAGCAACGATCTTGCTGATGTGGCGGATTGGGTAAGAAACACGAGTGTTCTCAGTAACCGAACCGTCAGCATAGTCAGGAGTACCATCTTCCAAAACAGTAACGTTCTCCAAAAGAGCGTTACGCTGGATAGCACGCCAGATGTCTGGTTCGTTAGGCTCAGAAAGACCGATAGTCTTAGCGTAGCAACCACCTTCGTAGTTGAATACACCATTGTTGTCCCAACCGTGCTCATCGTCACCGATCAAGAAACGCTTAGGGTCAGCCGAAAGAGTTGTCTTACCAGTACCCGAAAGACCGAAGAATAGAGCAACGTCACCTTCAGTACCAACGTTAGCAGAACAGTGCATAGAAGCGATGCCTTTCAATGGAAGAAGATAGTTCATAACACCGAACATACCCTTCTTCATCTCACCACCATACCAAGTACCACCAATTACTTGAAGTTTCTTAGTTAGGTTGAATGCTACGAAGTTCTCAGAGTTCAAGCCCATTTCTTTCCAGTTAGGGTTAGTACACTTAGCAGCGTTCATTACAACGAAGTCAGGAGTACCAAAGTTAGCTAGCTCGAAGTGAGAAGGACGGATAAACATGTTTGTTACAAAGTGCGCTTGCCAAGCCACCTCCATGATGAAGCGAACTTTCATGCGAGTGTCTTCGTTAGTACCGCAATAAGCGTCAACAACGTATAGTTTATCTTTGTTAGAAAGTTGGTTAACCGCAAGACCCTCAAGGATATCGAAGTTCTCAGGAGTCATTGGGAAGTTAGGAGAAAGAGGGTTCTTCTCGTCTTTGAACCAGAAGTGCTCTTTAGTTGTTGCGTCAAGTACAGTGTACTTATCTTTAGGAGAACGACCAGTGAAGATACCAGTCATAACTGATACTGCGCCAGTGTTGGTTTCAACACCTTTTTCATAACCCGTAAGAGCTGGGTTAGTTTCGTCTACAAATAGTTGTTGGTAGCTGGGGTTGTGAACGATTTCTTTAACGCCCACGATACCATACTGTTCAAGATTGATTGACATGGTTTTGTTTGTTTTAATTGATTAGGTTTATGTTAATTTGTTTTTGATTCAATCACGAATTATGCCACAAAGATACAAATTATTTTTTATAGTTGTTAATTAAATAACAGAAAAAACAACAAATTTTTCAAACTTTTTTACTCCCCCGCAAAATCTTATTACCTTTGTGGCTGTAAAAGCTCATTATTCGACGTCTAACTACGTCTTGGCGATGATGAGCAAAAGCAAAGATAAACAAAAAACTTTACATATATATATGTTATCAAAAGAATATCTTCAGGACTACGAACAAAGATTGATGCAAACCCTCTTGGAGCTTAGTACAAATAAAGCGATGCTCAAAGGCGAACTGCTCGAGAGTGATGACACAAACGAGATTTGGGAGAAATTCGCTCCTGAATATATGGCAGATGCAGTGCCTAATCTCAATGACTACCCTGCGGTTGCTATCGCGTGGGCTGCGTATTTTGGATTGGCAGTAGCCTCTATTTGGGATACCGACTGGCAAAAGTATCACAACACTCAGCTTTATACCGCTTTGCGCGAGGTGAGAGGCTTCGATGAAATGGACGAATACATAGTAGAAGAGGTTTTGGGCTTGAAACTTGATTCGCCCGAAAATCAGCAACTAGAAGACTTGCTTCGCTCGCTAGCACAAACAGCCCAGGGGCAATTACGTCGTGAGAGCGTTGAAGGTGGCCCCACGGATGCTTTTTATATTTTTGCCTCAACATGTAAAGTGTTTTTCAAGTTGGGAGTGGCG
>CAYJLL010000138.1:3968-5088 GCA_964370955.1 uncultured Rikenellaceae bacterium
TGGATACGAATACCAAAAGATTAATATGCAACTACCCAAAGAGGAATTAGCTAACTAAACATATACCTATTCAATTATAAAATCATGGATAAATTAGAAGGATTATACTCACAGATACTAAGCGAACTAGGCGAAGATCCCCAAAGAGAAGGTCTTGAGAAGACCCCAGAGCGAGTGGCACGTGCAATGCGTTTTTTGTTGAACGGCTATGAGCAAGACCCCATAGAGATATTAAACTCCGCTCGTTTTAAGGAAGAATATAAACAAATGGTAGTGGTCAAGGATATTGACCTGTATTCGCTTTGCGAGCACCATCTGTTGCCATTTTATGGTAAGGCTCACGTGGCCTATATCCCTAATGGTTATATCACAGGGTTGTCGAAGATTCCACGTGTTGTCGAATGTTTTGCTCGACGTCTTCAGGTGCAAGAGCGACTCACTGTGCAGATCAGAGATGCTATTCAAGAAGCGCTTAACCCACTAGGGGTGGCAGTTGTGATCGAGGCAGGCCACATGTGTATGCAGATGAGAGGCGTTCAGAAACAAAACTCAACCACAACAACCTCGGCCTTTACGGGCATCTTTATGAAAGAGTTTAAAACACGCGAGGAGTTTCTACAGATAATATCTAATAAACTTCGATAAAGCCCTTGTTTTCAAGGGTGGATAACAACGTTGAGAGCGTAGTTTGTATTGCGGCAGATTTGGAAAAAAGATTTTTTTTTTCTAAATTTGCCGTAATTGTGTTTTTGTGAACGCAAGTATGCAGTAAAATGAGAAAATTATTAACCAAAAAACAATAAAACTATGTTGAATCAACCAAAAGGACTCATCTCCGCCTCGTTGTCGAACATGGGAGAACGCTTCGGCTTCTACACCATGATGACTATCCTGGTCTTCTTCCTTCAGTCTAAGTTTGGACTCTCGGGAACTGACGCCGGAATTATCTACGCGACATTCTATTTTCTAATTTACGCAACCGCTTTTATTGGTGGACTTATTGCCGACAAAACACAAAACTACAAAGGCACTATCCTTTGGGGTATTCTCCTAAAGATATTTGGTCACATATTCCTAGCATGGCCTATGGCAACCAAAACAGGAGGACCAACCGATGTGG
>CAYJLL010000139.1:0-5073 GCA_964370955.1 uncultured Rikenellaceae bacterium
TCCCAAAACACGCATCTAGCAACACAAACCCTGCATCTAGCACTCCGCTTTATACTGGGGTGAGCAAAGATACAAACAATCCTTTTACTACACCAAACCTCAAACCAACTAAATTTGATTCACACCTGCGTTCGCAGTACAATTTTAGCAACTTCATTGAGGGGGAGTGTAATCTTTTGGTTCGTTCGGCTGGTGTTGCAATTTCACAAAGCCCAGGTGGAGCTAACGCTTTCAACCCATTGTTTGTGTACGGTAGCTCGGGGATGGGTAAGACCCACTTGACCCAGGCGATCGGTAACGCAGTTCAGAAAAACCACCCAGGACAAAGAGTCTTGTACGTTTCTGCGAACCGCTTTCAATCGCAATTCCAATTCGCAGCACATTCAGGTAAACTGGCGGAGTTCATTCAATTCTACCAGACTATTGATGTGCTAATCATTGACGACATTCAAGAGTTTGCTAACAAACCAGGCACTCAGAATATATTCTTCAACATCTTTAACCACCTACATATGCTAGGTAAGCAGCTAATTATGACTGCCGACCGTCCGCCCGTGGAGCTTAAAGACATCGAAGAACGACTAATCACACGCTTTAAATGGGGATTGACTGCCGAAATTGAAATACCTGATGCTAAGACCAAGGCGTTGATTATCAAATCTAAAGCCCAAGATCTAAACATGGATATTAGCTCGGAGATGGTTGATTATATTTCTAGCCGTGCTAACTCAAGCATCAGAGAACTAGAGGGTATTATCACCTCACTTCACGCTCAAACTAAGCTACTAGGGCGCAACCTTAACACTGCTTTGGTTAAAAACATTCTGAGCGACATCGTGGTTAGCCAATCAAAAGAGGTTGATTCAGAAAGCATACTTGAGACAATTTGCGATTATTTCAAGATAGAGCGCGATTCGCTTATAAAAGGAGGTCGTGTACGCAACATAGCAACTGCACGTCAGATTGCGATGTACCTACACAAAGCCCACACCCAGCTTTCGCTTAACGCAATCGGATCTGTTTTTGGCGGTAAAAACCACTCAACAGTTCACCACGCATGCAAAGCTATAGCAGCGCTGATTGATAGCGATAAAAACGTTAGTCTACAAGTAGCTGAAATTGAAAAACGCTTAATGAGAGCCTAACAACATCTCATCTTTTAAAAGGATATATAAAAACCCCTCGATACTTAGATGTATCGAGGGGTTTTCTTTTCTATCACCATGGCTTTAGAAGTCAAGAGAATTTCCTCGCAAGAACTCCTGCGCTGTTAGCGGTTTTTTAGCACCTGCGACTTGAAGTCTATCAATATAGAGATAGCCGTCGCTTAGAGCAACGCGTATTTGCTTTTGATCTATGCTTTCAAACTCACCGACAGATTTATCATGAGGTTCAATAGAGTAGTGAGCCTCGAAAATTTTTGCAGTAGTTTTTCCAAATTCACACCAAGAAGCAGGATAAGGACTCAAACCTCGAATCTTATCGTGAGTTTGCTTTGCAGTCAGCATCCAATCAATTCGACAATCATCTTTGAAAATTTTAGGAGCTTGCGCTCGCATTTCATCTTGGACCTCGGGCTGAGGTTTCGGCTCCACTCTCCCCGCGGCAATTTGTTCGACAGTTTTAACAACCAAAGTAGACCCCAAATCACATAGCTTGTCATGAAGAGTCCCGACTGAGTCATTCTCTTCAATCGCGATTTCTGCAGAATCTATAATCTCACCACAATCAATTTTGGAATCGATAAAGAAAGTAGTAACGCGAGTTTTTTTATCACCATTAATAATTGCCCAGTTAATTGGAGCAGCTCCTCGATAGTTTGGCAATAGCGAAGCATGGAGATTAAATGTCCCTCTTGGCGGCATAGCCCAAATCACCTCGGGCAACATTCGAAAAGCTACAACAATCGCCAAATCAATATTCAACGAGCGATAGGTTTCTATCCACTGAGGATCTTTCATTTTCTCAGGTTGATAAACCGGAAGCCCTTGCTGGATTGCAAATTTCTTAACATCAGATTCTCGAAGTTTCAATCCCCGTCCAGCAGGTCGATCAGGCGTAGTAATCACCGCAACAATATTTGCTCCAGCATCGAGTAGTGCACGTAGTGGGCCCACCGCAAAAGTGGGGGTTCCCATATATGCAATTCTTAGATTTTTCATGGATTTTTATGTTTACAAATCTAAAACACAAATGTAATTATACGTTATTTAACTTTTGTAAACAAACCTAAATCATGATTCATCTCGCTTTCCTTGGCCTGCAAGTACCTAAGATTGAATTCATTAGGCTTGATTACAATTGGAACATTTTCTTTAATCGTAATTCCATAACCCTCTAGTCCAACACGTTTCAAAGGGTTGTTAGTCATCAAACGAATATTCTTTGCTCCAATACCACGAAGAATGCTAGCACCCACACCATAGTCTCTTTCATCTGCTTTAAAGCCCAAATGGATATTAGCCTCGACAGTATCTAGCCCTTGCTCTCGAAGTTTGTAGGCTTTCATCTTATTATAAAGACCTATCCCGCGACCTTCTTGATTAAGATATACCACAGCTCCACGACCTTCTTTGTCTATCATGCGCAACGCTTGGTGTAGCTGACTACCACAATCACATCTGCAAGAGCCAAAAATATCACCTGTAATGCACGAAGAGTGTACTCTCACCAAAACATCATCGTCTTCGTTCCATTCTCCCTTAACAATAGCAATATGCTCAAGCCCATTGCTCTTTTGAACAAAAGGAATTGCTTGGAAGTCGCCATAAGCAGTTGGAAGATTTACTTTTTCTCCCATTTCCACTAGTGAATCCCTCTCTAGGCGATAAGCAATCAGATCGGCAATGGAAATCATCTTTAGGTTATGCTCTTTTGCAACTTCAATCAGCTCAGGCATACGAGCCATAGATCCATCCTCGTTCATAATCTCAATCAATGCTCCAGCTGGCTGAAGACCTGCTAGCGCACATAGATCGACAACGGCCTCAGTGTGGCCAGCGCGACGAAGAACACCCTTAGAGCGTGCACGCAAGGGGAATATATGCCCCGGGCGACCCAGATCCTCTGGTTTGGTTTTTGGATCGGCCAACGCCTTGATAGTCATCATTCTATCATAGGTCGAAACACCAGTAGAACAGCCATTACCTAGCAAATCTACCGAAACGGTGAAGGGCGTACCCAACACTGAGGTGTTGTCGCCAACCATCATATTCATTTGCAATTCTTCGCATCTCTCTATGGTCAAAGGCACACAAAGAACACCACGACCATGGTGCAACATAAAATTCACCATATCGGTTGTAATTAATTCCGCTGCACACACAAAATCACCCTCGTTCTCGCGATCCTCATCATCAACGACAATTATTAATTTACCATTGCGGATATCCTCAATAGCCTCGTCTATAGTACTTAAAACTTTACTCATTTTTGTTCTTTCTTAGTATTTTACTTATGTAATTTTTAATCTTTTTATATTTGTTAATATACGCCTCAGAGTTCAGCAGGGCTGAATCATTGGTCGATTTATAGGTCAAAAATATCGCTATAGGAAGCAGAATAAAACTCGACAGCCACATTCCTGCAAATGCTGGAATTGCGCCATCTTTGACCATTTTCTCGCCCGTTATCGAGATAATATAGTAGATCACAAAGAAAACCACTGATACCACAATTGGCATCCCCAATCCTCCTTTTCTAATGATAGCCCCAAGTGGAGCGCCAATCAAAAAGAAAATCATTACGGAGAAGGGTAGTGCTAGTTTTCTTTGATAGTTCAGCTCCGCAAGATACAGCGAATACGAGGTGTGTTGGTTGCTCGAACTACGGAAATTCACAAAACTTTGAGCATCCGAGGCCCATTGATTAACCATCGTGAGCACCTTGTCGCGTGCGTTAGCGTCTAGGTGGTTCAACTCTCCTATAACATACTCTCCTTCTTTGAGTTGTCTCTCGATGCTATCATTACTTGAGGTTCCATAGCGGCGGAAAATATGGTAATTGCTCAAACGCTCAGTAAAGTCCCTGATAACAGAATCTTGAGCTGGAATAAGCGAATCGATCGCCACTCTAAGCTCTTTCATACTCTGGGTGCTACTATTTCCACTAAAGGCCGAGATGTCGGTTCTGGCGAAATTAAACCCTGAAAGAGGGATTAGAAGGTGTTGATTATCAAAGGTATGATAAGTCATAGTATCACGGTTATACCATTGATAGTCACGGTTTTTCTCATACATCTGACCATTGTACATAACCACATCAAGATACTTACGATCAGCGGTGAGCTTAATGTAACCCGAATCCGCCACTGTGGTTTGCATTTTTTGGAAATTACGAGTGTCGTACAAAAGGATATTATGCAGCTTTCCGCTTTCCTCCTCTTGGTGATCAACTTTAATGCTCATATTTGGCACTCCTGTAAAGAAAATACCGTCCTTAAATTTCAATTCGCTCTCTTGTTTAGAGATATCTACCAACAGTCCGTAAACCTGTTTTTGTGCATAAGGAGTAACGTCGTTTATAAAGAAAAAGCTACCCATACACACAAAAATCATCAACACCCCAAGTGGAGCAACTATGCGTGGTAGCGATATTCCGGCTGATTTAAGCGCCAAAAGCTCATTGTTTTCACCAAGGTTACCCATGGTCATAATAGAGGCGAGCAGGGTAGCCAGAGGCAATCCCAGGGGGATCAACGTTGCCGAAGCATACATAATTAGCTCCAATACCATCGAAAGTGGCAGTCCTTTTCCCAGGAGGTCATCTATGTGCATCCACAAGAAATGCATCAAAAGAATAAACATCACGATGAAAAAGGTCAGAACCATTGGTCCGACATACGCCTTAAGAATAAATCTATATGTTGTTTTCATCAAAAAAATCTAAATTGCAGTACAGTTTGCAGGAGTTAATATAACTCACAAAACTGGCATAAAATTGCACAAATTTAGTGCTAGCAGACCACAAAATTATCATTTTTTTGCACAACCTATAGATCTTTTTAGTTTTTCTATTTGATTATCCCATAGATCTATGGCATCTTGCACCTCATTTTCATCAGCAAAATCAGTG
>CAYJLL010000140.1:0-5012 GCA_964370955.1 uncultured Rikenellaceae bacterium
TTGTTGTTAATGTTATTGGTTGTTTTCCTCTGAAATTTTGTGCAATATTAAACATTTTTTTGATGTACAACACAAAAAAAAACTTTTTTTTATCGCTTTTTATTTACCTATCTTTGAGGTTTTGAATAGAGAAAAAGATTATGAAAGAAAATATAGCCGCCAAGATTCAGACACTACGCTCTGAAATTCAAGAACATAACCATCGCTACTATGTGGACAACGCCCCCACAATTAGCGATCAGCAATTTGACGAACTTCTTAAAAAACTTGAGAACCTAGAGAATGAAAATCCTGAATTCTACGACCCCAATTCACCTACAGCCCGAGTTGGAGCCGACTATTCGGATGGATTTCAAAGAGCAAACCACAACTGGGCCATGCTTTCACTGGCCAACACCTACTCTCAGGCAGAGGTAGAGGCCTTTATGAACCGAGTAAAAAAAGAGTTTCAGGGTCAAATAAATTATTGTGCAGAATTAAAATTTGACGGAACTGCTATTTCTCTTACCTACGAAAATGGAATTTTAACCAGAGCTCTCACACGAGGTGATGGAACATCTGGCGATGATGTCACCGCTAATGTAAGAACAATCAGAAGTCTACCTTTGAAACTTAAAGGAAGTGATTTTCCTGAACTTATGGAGATTCGAGGCGAGATATATTTCACATTCAAGGCATTTGATAAATTGAATCAAGTTCGTACAGATATTGGAGAGGAAAGCTTCGCTAACCCCCGCAATGCAGCATCTGGAACTCTAAAATTGCAGAGCCCCAAAGAAGTTTCAAAAAGAGAACTATCTATCGTATGTTATGGACTTCAATCTGATCAATTGCCCTGCAAATCCCACTTTGAAACTCTTGGACTGCTAAAACAATGGGGCTTGCCAACTTCTGCCGACTCTAGCCTGTGTGAGGATATAGACGGCGTGATGGAGTTTTTGAGTATTTGGGATAAGAAACGTGAAAAATTAGGGTACGCAACAGACGGAGCAGTTATTAAAGTAGATAATATCGATCTTCAAAGAGCGCTAGGGGCGACCGCAAAATCACCGCGTTGGGCTGTGGCCTATAAGTTTAGAGCTGAGACCGTGTGTACGCCTCTGCTTTCCATCGACTATCAAGTTGGACGCACTGGTGGAATTACGCCAGTTGCAAATCTTCAGCCCGTTTTTCTCTCGGGCACAACCATCAAACGCGCCTCACTTCACAATGCCGAGCAGATAGAACTACTCGATGTGAGAGTTGGTGATTGGGTGTGGATTGAGAAAGGCGGAGAGATTATACCGAAGGTTACAAGAGTCGATTTGGATAAACGAGACCTATTCTCAGTGCCAGTTGAATTTATCACCTCTTGTCCAGAATGTGAAGCCCAATTGGTTAAACTTCCTGGACAAGCAAAACATTATTGCCCTAATGAGGATGGTTGCCCACCTCAAATCATTGGTCGCATAGTTCACTTTGTTAGTCGCAAGGCTATGTATATAGACGCTCTTGGTGAGGAAACCATTGAGATGCTTTTTGAGCGCGGTTTAATTTCCAATTTTGCTGATCTTTACGACCTAACTCTTGAGGATCTACTTCCCTTAGACAGAATGGCGCTTAAGAGTGCAACAAATATACTCGATGGTATAGAAAAATCAAAACAAATAACTTTTGATAAAGTGCTTTTTGCCCTAGGTATAAGACATGTTGGTGAAAATACTGCAAAAAAAATTGCAAGCGCAGTAGGGTCCATTGAAAAACTCGAAAACGCTACTTTGCAAGTGTTAATTGCCATTGAAGAGGTCGGGGATGTTATTGCTAAAAGCATTATTGACTACTTTCAGAAAACCCAAAATATTGAAATTATCGAGAAGCTGAAAAGAAGCGGTTTGCAATTTTACAATATAGAAAAGGACAAAGATTCTAGCATTTTAGAAGGTAAAAAAATTGTTGTAAGTGGCACATTTGCCGAAATTTCACGCGATTCACTTAAAGAATTGATTGAAAAGCATAGCGGGATAAATCAATCATCTGTAAATAAAAACACAGACCTGCTGATCGCCGGCGAAGGCATCGGGCCGTCAAAGCTAGAGAAGGCGCAAAAACTGAAAATCCGAATCATCACCTTTAAAGAATTTCAACAACTTCTTGAGGCTGACATACCTTCAGATTAACTAATAATTCGTCACAAAATCAATCGCTGATAAAATAATTTACCGTGTATTTTGGTTATTATTAACGAAATAATTATCTTTGTGACGATAAGATTATTGATGTTATCAGAATGAACACGATAAGGTAAGTTAAACGAAACTTAAAGAGAGCGATCTCAAACGAAATCTGATTTACTACCTCCACAAAGAGTTTAAGAAAAATTCTAACCTCAGAAAAATGGAGACTAAATAGTTTATGAAAGAGAGAGAACATAGGCAAAGCTTAAATATCGCCAACAAAAATTTATGGTTACTCATAGTGACTGTACTATATTTTATTCCCTCCACTCAGGCTCAACAATATAAAATTGACAGCACGATTCTCATTGAGAACACTATCACTTTCACGCCTAAACGTCAAGATTCACTTCTTAGCGCCAAATTCTTTTTTGATCTCAATACTTATCATTTTGATCCGTCGTTTAAAAACAATCAAGCTGAGATCAAGCGATTGGATAATTTATTGAGAGATTCAATTGATTTTACTGACATTGATTCCGTTCGAATTTTTGCAACTTCATCTATAGATGGACCCATCAAGGGGAATGAAATACTAGCCAATAGACGAGCAGTGAGCATTCAAGAATTGATGCTTGAGAGATACCCAATGATAGACTCAAGCCTAATTAACCTAAGCACACTAGCAGAGGATTGGGCAACCTTCGAACAACTTGTCAGAGAAGATACAAGCATTCCTAGCCATGACTCACTAATTAGCATTATAGAGAAAACCCGTCATCGTGATCCAGATGCCCGTGAGTGGTTAATTCGCACTCTTGATGAACGTAAACCGTGGAACTATCTTAAAAAGAACGTTTTAAGTCAGCTACGCTACGGCGTTGGTGTAACACTTTACTACAACATCACAAGCGAAAAAACAGAAGAATTATCATACAGAACAATCTACGACACTACACTGATAGAGAAAGAACCCGTTACGGTAATCGAACCTACCAAATCACCCAAGCCTAAAGAGCCATGGTTTGCGCTTAAAACAAACCTCCTATACGATGCTGTTACATTATGGAACGGCGGTATTGAGATACCCATAGGAAAGCAATGGAGTGTGATGGGAGAGTTTATTAGCACATGGTGGGAGAAGAATGACGACACCCCTGAAAGCATCCGTAACCGTACGCAAGTTCGTAACATCTCTTTAGAGGGACGCCGATGGTTTGGGAATAATGAACATTTACTAACGGGTTGGTTTGCAGGTATTCACGCAACTTATGGCTCTTTTGATATTGAAAGAAATAGAAAAGGAAAACAATCTAAAAACATTATATCTGGTGGAGTCGTAGGTGGATTTGCACACACCCTAAACAAAAGTGGCTCACTGAGAATGGAGTATGCTCTGGGGCTGGGTTATGCAACTTTGACCTACAAAGACTACACATCGGAATGGAATGAAGAACAGTTAAAATGGGAGGCCTATCGTGACCAAACAGTGCATTACAATTGGCTTGGTCCAACAAAACTTGGCGTTTCTTTGGTGTGGATGCTAGATACTCCAAGGTGGTTTAACAAGAATAAAGAGCAGAGAAAGGGGTGGAAGAAATGAGAAAGGTAGCAATTTTAACAACTATTGCTTTAGCTCTAGGGTCATGTAAATATCAGCCAATTTTAGAGCGCGAAAAATCTTACTTCGAGGCCAAAATACCAGTTAAAGTAAACTGGGAAACCTCGGGCTTTGATGTAACTGACACCGGAAAAAGTAAACAATCAGCTGAGATTGAGATCCTTAAGACAACATTTAGATTTTTCCCAAAAGATGGCAGAGAGCCATTTGAAAGATATATCGGGGACGGACACTCGATTAGCGAAGGCTACATTGAGGTACCCGAGGGTGAGTATTCATTAATAGTGATGAATGACCAAATAAACGATGCTCGTTGGGAAGGTACAGAAAGTGGCGGTGTTCAGACGCTAGGGTTTGAGGATGTTGATAGCTACGAAGATTTTGCGGCGTATGTTCACATGAATGAGCATGTCGCAAGTGGATACTATTGGCCAGCAAATCTTTACCGATACATTTCGCTTCCAATGCGTATTTCATCTTACAGTATTGACAACTTTATTGTGACCGAGAACATGGTAGCCTATCGCCCCGAATTAGCTCAGGGCAGTTTGAACGAAGAGGAAATGATTTATTATTTGGCATTGACACGTGATAATCCAAGCGATACAAACGGTCTAGATATGCGTAAATTGACTTACGACGTTGATGTTGAACTGAGAATACAGAACCTAAGTTCAGTTGAGCTTGACGGCTTGAAAGGTGGCGTTGTTGGTTTTGCAAATAAAGTTAACATGCGCACTGGGCATGGTTTCATAGATCCTGAACTTGGAAATCAAACACTTCAATATTTCACGTTCGGACGTCGCGGAAAATGGACAGATCCTCTCGGGAGAGAACTACCCGAAGACTGGCAGCCTGCATCAGGCGATAATGTCTACGAAAATTACACTGGTTCAGCGTTTGCAAATTTTCTTACTCTAGGCAGATATACGGGAAGTGCTCACGAACAATATGGTATGCAACTAGATTTCATGTACATAGATGGTAGCTTGCGCGACAGATCGCTTCCACTGAAAATGTATAGAGACAATCCAAATCCTAGTGTGAGTGGAGTTGATGGAACTTCTGACACGTTTGAGTATGTAACACTACCAGTTGATGTCACCGAGCAGGTAATCAATGGTAGGCGATCAATAGTAGGAGTGCAGAGTTCGTCGCAGCTTGAAATTGACATTGATCTTCTTCTTGAAACATTTGCTGTTCAATTCACTAGAGGTGACATTTCAGTAAGTGAATGG
>CAYJLL010000141.1:0-4994 GCA_964370955.1 uncultured Rikenellaceae bacterium
AACCTTTTGCAGGTAGTTGATCGAGGAACGATAGTCGCCCGACCCGAAATACAAGCACGCCACTTTGTAGTAGAGCAACATTGTGTGGTGATGTTCGAGACTCGATCCTCGCTTGGAGAGAAAATCTTCGATCTGCCCCACCAAAGGTAAGCCCTCTTTAAACTCACAACGAAGAAACTGCAAATTTAGTTTTGCCAGCAACAGTGCCAAGTTTGAGGACACCTCCGTGCGGTCGTTCTTAGCAAAACCACCATCAAGCTCTCGTTGCATACCATCGATCAGCTTCTGCATCGCACCAGGCTGATTGGTTAGGAACAACACCTCGAGCAGGCGTGAAACAGCCCTGATATACATATCGCTGTACAGGTTCTTGAAGTGAGGGTTTGCCTCATAGAGGTCATACCAGCGCTTCGACCATCGATAACAACTCTTAAAATCATATTGAATGTAGCTATACCACATACAACACTGATAATAGTAGAGCAGCTCGTGGAAGCTCATTTCTTTGGGGGAGAAGCTATTTATTCTAGATTGAAAGTAAGACACTATCATCTGTGAATCTTTCTGCGAGCGCATATAGCCCAACTTCAAGTTCAGCGTGTAGAGTTGAATTGCTAGATTCGAGAGGTCATTAACCACAGAGATTTTGCGGGTCAATTCGTTAGATTGCTTAGAGAGCAATTCCATGCGAGAAGAAGTCGCCTGAGTGGCATACATCAGTTCCACTCGTTTCTCAAACTCTACGATCTCCAAAGCCAGAGTGTAGCATTGATATTTGAGTGCTAAATCCTTGGCTTTATCTGCCATTCGCAGGGCCTCGCTTGAGAGGGCTTTATCCAAGAGCACGCTGGAGAAGGTTATCATCTGACGAATCTCACTAACAGGGTCAGAGGCAGTATGTAGACCAGAGAGCGAAATTAGTAACTGTTTATAAAGATGGGCTTTAAGATTGGGCAATTGAATTTTAGTGATATCAGAACACTCCTCCAAGAGGGTGTCTGTATCGAGAGTTTGCAGTTTTTCAATCGCACGATAGAGCGTAAAAAATTTGGTTTGGCTCGAGGAGCTTCCCAATCTGGCAACGTATAGTTTAAAAGCGCGTTTTTCGGCCTTAGTGAGGCCTTGAATAAGAGTTAAAAGCATGATAGTGCAAAGATATTAAAAAATTGTATCTTTGTCAAATCACTTTAGAGTAGAAACCGAAATGAAACGCAAAAACAATAAATTCTCAAAGTTTGGCAGCTGGTTGCGAAACAGCAACCCACTAGTATTCTCAGCCACCCTAATAATCATTTCTTGGATAGGCAGCACCATAATAAGCGCTCCCGTTGAACTGGGGTGGGTCGAAGATATAGTCTTTAAAGAGTCGCCTCTAGAGAGCGCCAACAACAACTTTGGATTTTTGTTTCTCACAGCGGTGATTATTGCCCCGCTAGCTGAAACTCTACTTTTCCAGATGCTTCCTTTTTGGGTTTTCCGCAAAGCGCAGTATTTCTGTAAACATCGTTTTGCAGTGGTCGCTCTTAGCGGAATAATCTTCGGGCTGCAACATTATTATTCGTTACTATACATGATCATCACTATTTTCATTGGTATGATCCTAATGTATGGCTACACAGTCAAATGGCGAAAACACGCCTTTTGGAACGTTACACTAATGCACGCCCTTTGGAATCTACACATCTTGCTGATTGATCGCTTCATTGACTAACCGCACAAGCATCAAAAGCTAAGAAGCAGACTCTATTTTCTGTGTGGATTTTTGGGAAACCACCCTTTGGCAACACGCTCACGCTGTTCGAAGAGTTCTTTGATAGTCCAAAAGCTCGAGAACGAGAACACCCCCAAGAGCGAGGATACAAAAACACTTGAAACCCACAGCGAAGCAGCTACTCCTAATATTCCCACCAACAAAAACACCCACCAACAGCCCACTCCCCAATAATACTCTGCCTTCACGACGATCGGGTGGAATAATCCTATTATTAAAAACGTGCAGACACCGATTGCAAGGCCCGTAAACATACTTAGTTCCATTACTTATAATTTCTTTTCGAGGGTTATCTATTTTTAGTGAGTTTAGCAAATATAGTGCTTTATTTTCCACTAGCAAAAAAAAGCAGGAAAACAACCTCTGTTGTTTTCCTGCTTTTTGATTATCAGATGATCTGAAACTGCGCCCTCTAGCGAGTTCCACCACCCAATGAACGGTAAAGATTCACAACACTAGTAAACTCTTTATAACGCTCATTAACAAGACCAAGTTCCGCATTTAGAAGCGAGAATTGAGCTGTCAGCACCTCTAAATAGCTTGCACTGCTATTGCGCATCATCAACTCAGAGGTTCTCACAGCCTCCTGAAGAGTCGCCACCTGCGTGGTAGTCAATCTCATACGTCGACGTGCACTTTGCAACATACCCATTGCGCTATTTACCTCGTAACCCGCATCAAGGAGCACTTGACGGAACTGCAAGACTGCTTGTTCTTCTTTGATCTTCGCAATTTCGTACTGGCCTTTTATTACACCACGATTAAAAATTGGTTGCACCAACGAGGCTACGGCATTCAACACCCAATCGCCAGGGTTGATAATCACCCCGGGATTGTTAGTGAAACCTGCCGAACCACTCAAAGTAATCTTAGGGTAGAAAGCCGAGCGAGCGACATTAGTTCCATAGAACATCTGCGCTAGGTTGTACTCCGCTTGCATCACATCTGGGCGATTACTCAACAGTTGCATAGGTACACCAACTGAGATATGCTCAGGAAAACTGGTATCTGATAGTTTACCACGCTCGACATTATTTGGGGCATCGCCCACCAATACCGAAATTGAACATTGAAGGTCAAGAATCTGTCCTTTCATGGTTTCGATACTAGATTGTAGTGACATCTTATTAGCCTCAGCCTGCAGCACTGCAGTTTCGGTGGTCATACCTGAATTTTTCAGTGCTTTAAGAACTCGAATATTCTCATCCCACGTCTTAACGGTGCGCTCACTAATGGAGAGCTGTTCATCGAGCATTAGTAGCGAATAGTAACTATTTGCAATTGAGCTCACCAAGGCAGTCTGTACAGCTTGGGTGTAGGCACGAGAGCTCTCAAGCGCCATCTTGCTTCCCTCTTTTGCATTGCGCAAAGATCCAAAGATATCGATCTCCCAACTTGCAGATACCGCAATATTATAGGTAGCAACATTCGTACCTTGGAAATTCACTAAGTTACCCTGAGGTTGAGCCACCACCGAAGGGGCAAACGCCAATCGAGAATTGCGCAACACAACCTCGGCTTGCTCGATATTCCCTCTTGCAATTTGAAGATTCAGATTGCTATCCAAGCCACGTTGAATCAAGAACTGAAGATGAGGGTCTGTGAACAGTTCACGCCAAGGCATACTTGCAATGCTTGTGGTATCCTCTGTTGCTTTAATAAAGTGATAGAGGCTATCCACCTGCGCTACATCTGCATCTTCTCTCTGGTAGTCGCTGTAGAGTTTACAGCTGCTCATTGACAAAGCCGCCAGAGAGAGTATTGCTATATTTTTAATTTTATTTTTCATTGTTAGTTTCTATTGTTTTGGTTCGTCACTTTCTAGGCTTAGATCTCTCTGTGGCATCACTCTCTCTTGGATTCCTTGGAAAATCACAAAGAGCGAAGGCACAATAAATATTAGTGCTAGAGTACCTATCAACATACCACCCACAAGGCCAACACCTAGCGAGATATTACCAAAGGCACCAGCTCCGCTTGAGAACACAAGTGGAATCATACCAAAAATCATTGTCAGAGAGGTCATCAAAATCGGACGCAGACGCACCTGAGCTGCCGTGATAGCCGCCTGGGTGATCGAGTATCCTTCGGCGCGTTTTTGCGATGCAAATTCCGTTAGAAGGATGGCTGTTTTCGCCAATAGACCGATCAACATGATCAGACCTGTCTGCATGTAGATATTATTGGTTAGTCCCAGTGCATTTGCAAATGCAAAGCTACCCAACAGTCCGAAAGGAACCGAAAGAATAACCGCCATTGGCACAAAAATACTCTCGTAGAGCGCACACAGAATCAAGAACACAAACACAATACAGATAGCAAAAATCAAGATAGTTGTATCTGAACCTTGCGCCTCTTCTTTACTCATACCGCTAAACTCAAAGCTGTATCCAATAGGAAGACTACTAGCGGCAACCTCACGAATCGTTTCGATTGCCTGACCCGAGCTATAGCCATCAGCAGGCATACCATTCACCGCAATAGATGGGAACATATTAAAGCGCGAAAGACCCTCAGAACCGTAAACCTTAGTGAGTTTTACATATTGACGGATAGGCGACATCTCGCCTTTGTCATTACGCACATAGATATTATCTAGTGCATCCACATCTAAACGATTCTCAGGAGTCGCCTGAAGCATAACACGGTAGAGTTTCGAGAACTTGTTCATGTTCGATGAATAGCTACCTCCGATATAACCCGAAAGGGTCGAGAGGACTGTCATAGGTGAAACACCATTACGCTTGGCAACTGCTGCATCAACCTCCACCTCGTATTGAGGATAGCGAGTATCAAAAGTAGTTGTTGCTCGTTCTATTTCTGGGCGTTTTTGAAGTTCAGCCAAGAAGTTTTGAGCGTGAGCAAAGAAATCGTTGATATCGCCGCCTGTTTTATCTTGGAGCGAGAACTCAAAACCAGTACTCATACCATAGCCCGAAATCATCGGTGGAGGGAAGGCAAGGATTTGAGCCGTTGTGATATCTGCCGTAAGAGCATAGATCTTACCCAAAACAGCAAACACACTTTGCGACATCTCTGGGCGCTCGTCCCAGTTCTTAAGCTTGGCGATAATCATACCGTTAGTACCACCTTGGCCACCCATAAAGCTGTAGCCGACAATACTAGAGTACATTTCAAATTCTTCGATAGGGCTGATAGCCTCATCGATTTGTTTCATTACTTTTTGAGTCTCAGAAAGAGTACTACCTGGAGCGGTCATCAC
>CAYJLL010000142.1:0-4973 GCA_964370955.1 uncultured Rikenellaceae bacterium
CACTCCGTTTGGATCAAGCTCCACACCAACAGTTCCAGTTGCGTAGGGCACTTTGGCAATTTGATATTGGAGGCCATTCTCATCAAATTTCTCAAGCAATTCTGCTCCAAGCTTGTCGTCGCCCACTGCGCTGACAACCTTTGAGTCGTAGCCAAATTGCGACACGTGATAAGCGAAGTTTGCAGGCGCACCACCTATTTTTCGTCCCTCTGGCAACACATCCCATAGTGCCTCGCCAATTCCAACAATATAGTTTTTCATTTTTTTATATGATTTTAGTTTAGTTCTGTTAATTCTGTTTCTTTTACGTGCGATTTCACAAGCGCATAGTAGAGTATCACTATCTCACACACAACCACAATCGACCAAGTCCACTGCCACGAGCCAAGTCTATCTGCCATTACTCCCTGAAGTAGAGGGAAGATTGCTCCACCAAAAACGCCCATCATAAAAACGCCTGAGGCTTTGGATGTGTACTCTTTTAGACCTTTGATTGCCAAGGTGAAAATCGCTCCCCACATAATCGAGTGGCATAAGCCAACCGAAATCAGCACCCATAGATTCTGGGTAAAGGTAGCAAAAATAGTTAGGACTATAGCTGCGAGTGTGACACTGGTGAGCTGGGTGCGAGGTGAGATCTTACGCAAGAAACTAGACATCGTTCGCCCAACCATCAATCCGCCCCAATAGAGTGTTGCCAAGAGTGCTGGTATGCCGAGTTCCACTCCAGCAATATTTAGGTTCTCACTACCTAAAAACGACAAGGGACTACCCTTCTCTATAAGCTCCATTGCGTGAAGATTAATATTCACCCCTATTGCAACTTCGCCGCCAACGTAGAAGAATATCGCAATCACTCCCCAACGAAGATGACTAAACGACCATATACTGCGAGAGAGTTTCGCTTTGCTGAAGGTGCTCTTGATGTTAGGTAGGTGAAGTCGTTGGGTGATAAGCGTAACGATGACCACAGCCAGAGTGACCAATATGAAAGGCATAATTAGCTGCTCGGAGCTGACGCTAGTGATAGCCACTCCTGCAAAAACAACGCCCGTGACAAAGAATGGGGCGATTGTCGTACCGAAAGAGTTGATTGCACCCACTATACTCATACGCTGCACAGCTTGTGTGCCGGGGAGTTCATAGGCATTGACATAGGGATTGATTACCACCTGAAGTATGGCAGCCGAAGAGCCCATCGCAAAGGAGCCTAGCAGAAAGATGAAATAACCCCAAGGCACATAATCCCCAACGATGTTGACACCCGACCCACTGAAATTGGTGGCAAATATCGAAGCGGTGAGATAGAGCGTTAGCCCCACAATCATAATCAGCAGTGCACGCATTAGTGCTGTTTTGTAGCCGAATCTATTGATCCATCGTCCTCCAACTGGGCTACACAGAAGATAGCCCAGAAAGAAGAAAAATGGAATGAGGGTAGTGAGAGTGTTACGAAGGCTATCCACCTCTGAGAGAAATGCCACCTGAAGTGGGGCTTGAAACTGCCCGTTAACTGTGGTCAAAAAACCAACGATGAAATAGATGAACGTAAGAAGCGCAAAAGGCCCCAATGAGTAGTTTGTTTTTGTCTTCATATCGCTCGCCTAGATAATCGTACGAAGGGTTGCCATCGCACCTTGTGACTTAATCTGATCGACCATCGAGAGATAAAGCTCAACAAAAGCAGGGTCTGAGCTCACATCGAATAACTCAAAAGCCGAACTCGACAAAAAGGCTACAGCATCGCCACTCTCGATCTTTTCAATATCACCAGAGGCAAGCTGTGGTTCAAATATCTCATATGAGATACCATTATCATCGGTTTTGTATTTAAGATAATGGCGATATGCCGCCATGAGGTATGCAATGCGAGTCATATCATCGCCTGCGGGTAACATTTTTGCGACTATCGGCATCACATAGACTGGGAATTTTGAAGCTCCATCGCCACACAGTCTTGAAATCTGATCACTCACCGCTGAGTTGGCAAATCGTTCGATAAGTGTCTTTTTATATAGCTCCAAATCTGTATTTTTGGGAGCGGGAACGTATGGAGTCACGTCTTTATTCATAAAACTCTCGACAAATTTAATAATACTTGCATCTCTCATCGCATCGTCTACCTTGCGATAGCCTGAGAGCAGAGATGGATATGAGAGAAGGGTGTGTGAGGCGTTCAAAAGCGAAAGCTTCATATTCTCATAGGGTGCAACATCATCTGTAAATTCAACCCCGACAGTCTCCCATGCAGGGCGACCTGCTTTAAAGTTGTCTTCAACCACCCATTGAAGGTAATCCTCGCAATAAACTGGCGCATTATCTTTTTTATCTAGAGTAGCATTTATTCGCTCAACGTCAGCCTGCGTTGTAGCAGGAGTGATTCTATCTACCATACTATTTGGGTAGCTCACATTTTCCTGAGCCCATTGTGCCAACGCTGGATCTTGCTCACTAAAGAAAGCCGAAAATACATCTCGACACTTGTTGCCATTGTGCTGGAGGTTGTCGCAAGTGAGAATAGTCAATCCACCCGCACCATTTTGAATTCTACGACGCAAACCTTCAGCAACATAACCAAACACACTTTGCGGAGTACTTGGATTCTTCAAATCATTCTGCACACTATCACTTTGAAGAGTATAGCCCCCTTCGGTGATGGTCAAAGAAATTATTTTAATGTCAGCTGATGCTACTTTATTGATGATCGCTTCCATATCCTCACCACTCCAATAAATCTCGCACAGCGAACCTATCCATTCCACATTATTCACCCCGTCTGTTCCACAAACAGTGAGCGAATAAACCCCATCTTGCTCTTTAAGCTTACGATAGAGCGCCTCGTCGCTGGGCATAAGCATCGCACCGCAAATCCCCCATTCGTTGGACGTTTGGAGGTTTAAAAATGCATTAGTGTAGGCCTGAAGGTGGGCACGATGGAAGTTACCAACGCCGAAATGAAGGATAGAGGACTTGATTTCAGCTCTGTTGTAGTTGTAATTAGTTGTTTTCATAGGTGTAATTTTAAGTTTAGTGTTTATTCATTTGCAAATCTTGGGTTTAACTTGCACATAACAAAGGTAAGAGAAGCTTTAATTTACGAACTACAAAAACCATGAAATTTTAATGAGAACGTTTGCGGGAACGTTCCCAAAATCTGCAAACGTTCCCAAAGATTATTAAAAATCAAGAAAATAAACTATATTTGTATAAACTAAATGCTCAAGACCGCCACCCTATGAAAAGAACTACCATCAAAGATATAGCCGAACACCTAGCACTCTCAGTCTCGACTGTCTCCCGAGCACTCACCGATGACAAAAATATACGCAGAGAAACCAAAGAAGCAGTGCTTGAGGCTGCCAGACAACTTGGTTATAAACCCAATCCTGTTGCACTAAATCTTAAATCTGGTCGCACTAATACCGTGGGGGTAATTGTCCCCGAAATGATCACACCCTATGCAGCAAAGGTTATTGAGGGAATTCAGGGAGTATTAAACGAGCAAGGAATTAAGGTAATCATAGCGGAATCGAGCGAGAAATGGGAGCGAGAGCGTGACAACATCGCAACAATGGAGCGTTTTATGGTCGATGGGATAATAATTTGCCCTTGTGACTATTTAAACAATCACAGTGAATATGCTCGGCTGTTGAAGGATGGAATGCCTGTAGTATTTTTCGATCGAATTCCTCACGGAATTGAAGCATCACAAGTCACTGTTGATGATTATATTAAAGCATTCTTCCTAATGGAACACTTAATTCGCTCGGGGCGCAACAAGATTGCCCATTTAAAGGGTAGCGAATCTGTTTACAATTCACAACTTAGAGCAAAGGCTTATCGTGATGCTTTAAATAAATTTGACATCACGCTCTGCGAAGAAGACTATATTATCGATTGTGGATTAAATTTTGAAAGTGGGGCGCAGGGGGTAGATCTTCTAATAGAACGTGGTGTAGAATTTGATGCTATTTTTGCATTCACAGATACTCTTGCCATTGGAGCTGTAAATCGACTTAAAGAGCGAGGGATCGAAATCCCCTCACAGGTTGCAATAGCTAGCTTCTCAGGAACAGTCCTCTCGACAATAGTTTCACCCTCTCTAACAACGGTAGAGCCACCGTTGAAACAGATGGGCAAAGAATGTGCACTATTGATACTTGAAAAAATTCTCAATCCCCACTGCCCCAATCGATCAGTGGTTTTAGATGCTGAAATCATCCTTCGAGATTCAACTAAATAGCCACAGCAATCACCCCTAGTATAATGCACAAAAAAGAGCTAAATCCCATCAAATAAGGAATCAGCTCTTTTTTAGTTTATATCTTAAGAGATATTATTTCTCCCAACCCCAAGCGGCAGGTGGAGTTTCCACTGGGCGGGTTAGATCGAAACTAACGCTAAAGAGTCGATCGGTTCCAACTCTCTGGAGGTTATATGTAAAACTAGTGTCGTTAACAGTCATCCACCACACGTTTTGAGCAGCATAATCAATCAACTCGCGCGTTTGTTGATCGGCTGGGAAAACCTGAATATTTTCTGTACCTTGGTTTGTGCTCCATCCGCCATACATTGTTACTTTATCAGAGCTACCATCCTCGTGACGATGGTCATGTTTAAGCAAGATGCGATCGTTCTCGTGAGTTAGGATCCACACTCTAGAGCGATTCTCACCCACATGAAAAGGAATACAAACTCTATTTCCCTCAACTCTCTCAACATGCATCACTAATTTCTCTCCAGTAAAACCATCGCCTTCTTTGCCTCCTGCAATTATTTTACCTTCATAGCTCTTGCCTTTATGCTTAATGAGCTGGTCGATAAATTTATTCGTTGGGCTATCAATGGTTTGTTCTTGCGCCACTTCTGGTTGTGAGGTTGTTTCTTGTTTGGGCGAGCAGCTCGCTACTAGCACTAGAGCAAATGCTGCGATGAAAAGATTTTTCATAATTTAGATTTTATTATATTAAAGT
>CAYJLL010000143.1:0-4913 GCA_964370955.1 uncultured Rikenellaceae bacterium
TTACCGAGTTGAGATCAAAAAAGGAGGCGAAAAGGTGTACAAGCGTAGTAAAAACAGGGCGGGCGGCACATTTTTGATTATTCAGAACGACACAGTAAAATATATGTTGACTTCACCCAATACTGATGCCTATGAGCCATATTTGGCATATTCTGTAACCAAATCCATCGCTTCGCTACTCACGGGCATTGCCATTGACAAGGGATTGATTGGCAGCGTTGATGATCCTGTAACCCACTACATCCCCGAACTTGCACCACTAGATACGATGTGGAGTAAGCTCACCATTGACCACCTTCTGCAAATGCGCTCTGGCTTAGATCTCCGTGAAGTTTATGGCGCAAATCCCTTTACTCGTATGGCTAGACTTTTTTACGGCCCCAATCAGTTGAATGTTGTTAAAAATACAGGTTTTTATGCTGAGCCAGGTGCAGAGTTTGACTACTTGAGTATCGCCACAACGGTTTTGGGCGTAGTCTTGGAGCGAGCCATCGGAGGGTCTATTGCTGATTTTGCACAGGAGTATGTATGGGAGCCGCTGGGCATGGAGCGTGAGAGCTACCTTGCTCTTGACAGCGAAAAACATAGTAGTGCGAAGATGTTTGCTGGGCTGACCACAAACGCCCTCGACCTTGCGAAGATTGGTCGCCTTTACCTCCATGGTGGAGAGTGGAACGGCAGGCAGATTGTGAGCCGAGAGTGGATAGAGCGCTCTAAAACATCCGACAGCACCTCTCCCTCACAAAATAACAGCTGGTGGATGGGGCGCAAACTTATTGTGGACAGCACAGGCTCGACACGCTACTTTGCCGATTCAACAGCCCTTGTAGACCATCTATCAGAACTTGAAATCCCTATGCAATACGCCCAAATCAGAAAGAATGAAAGCAAGGGTTGGTATGCCTTTCACTACTATAAAACGGGCGAGTACTTCGCCCAAGGCATTTGCAATCAACTCCTATTTATAGACGACCAAACAGGGGTAATTGTCGTTAGGCTTGGCACTGGCTGGGCTTCCTCGAAATATAATATCGATGATCAAGTGCGGCTAACACTCGAATTTTGTGATGATTATTTTCAGCAGTATGCCTCACCAGTGGAACATCTCAAATCTAAATAACTTACATAAATAAATTTATCACCTAAAAAAACAAAAACTATGAACACAATGATTAAGGTCACAGACCTAGAAAAAATCTTTCGCACAGAAGAAATCGAAACAGTAGCACTCGACAAAGTATCACTCGAGGTCGAAAAAGGCGAATTTGTTGCCATTATGGGCCCTTCGGGTTGCGGCAAATCAACCCTACTGAACATCCTTGGATTACTAGACAACCCAACCGACGGGTCGTATCAATTGGACGGCACTGAGATGGGTAAACTAACCGAGGCGGGGCGTAGCAAGTCACGCAAAGGAAATATCGGTTTCATCTTCCAGAGCTTCAACTTGATCGAGGAATTAAGCGTTTTTGAGAATGTCGAACTACCGTTGATTTACCAACGAGTTCCAGCCAAGGAGCGTAAGGTTTTGGTCGACAAAATGCTCAAAAGGGTTGCGATTTCTCACCGTTCGGGTCACTTCCCTCAACAACTATCGGGTGGTCAACAACAACGTGTGGCAATTGCTCGTGCGCTGGTGGCTAATCCCAAAATCATTCTTGCGGATGAGCCCACAGGTAACCTAGATTCGAAGAACGGATTGGAGGTTATGAGTTTGTTGAAAGAGCTAAATTCCGAAGGGGCAACTATTTTGATGGTGACTCACTCTCAGCGCGACAGCAAGTATGCTCACAGAGTTGTGAACCTATTTGACGGCCACATCGTGGACGACTTGACTGACAAGATGTAGGCATCGCTCATCATTTCTCTACAAACCAGAGCAGGGGAAGAGCGAATAAACACTCCTCCCCACTGCTCTACTCTATGCTTTGGTCTTTAAAAATCAGAGCAGTAAATCCAAATACCTTATGAAAAATATTTTTTACAATTTCTCGGTCACACTCAAGAGATTCAAGACCGCCTCAGTGCTCAATCTACTGGGGTTGAGCGTGGCTTTCACCATCTTTATAATTGTACTCTCACAGCTGTGGTGGCAGTACAACTATAATGATAGCATTCCTCAGAGTGAGCAGCTACACATGCTAACTTATGAATATGAGCCAGGAGAGGGTTTCGATCCGTATTTTAATCGCACAAATGGCGACGAACTAGGGGCAAGCATCCCCGAGCTTGAAGGATTTGGATCGATTGGTGAGAATGATTACTTTTACAGAGATTTCGGTAATACAAAAGACATCGAATTTGACGCCTACCTAGTTAGTCCTTCGATAATTGATCTGCTTGGAATCAAAATAATAGAAGGTGATTCTGCTAGTTTCTCTGAACCTGGAGCAATTATTATCCCGCTATCGATGGCTCGCCAATATTTTGGTGAACAATCTCCCATTGGCGAGCTACTCGCAGGGCGAGATGGCAAATATCGCAGACAAAGACCACCAGTCGAACAAACCATCGTTGGAGTTTATGCAGATATGCCCACCAATAGAACCTACGACAATCGCATCTATGCCAACTTGGGTAATGAGTACCTCAACAATAGCTCAATGTGGATGTTTAATCACTTGTTAAAGTTCAAACCCAATAATACCACTAGCGAGAAAATAAAAACTAAACTTATTGAAATTCTATCTCGCGATGAGGAGGATCCAGAAGAGGGTATTGATGCTGTGGAGCTGATACCAATGAATGAACTATATTTCAATCAGAAGATCGATTCCACTTATTTCTTTGAGTCAGGCAATATGCAGCTATCACTTGTTTTAATCTCAGTTGCTTTTGTGATACTACTGATTGCGGTGGTGAACTATATTAACTTTTTTATGTCGCTTGTACCCGTGAGGATCAAAGCAGTGAATATCGCTAAAGTCTTTGGAGCGAGCGCAGGTGCACTCAGAGCGAATATTATCTTTGAGGGCATAGGCATAATGGCTCTAGCCTTTGGGTTCTCGCTTTTGTGGGTAGGAGTAGCTGCCGACATTGAGATGATACGCTTTGCGGGCGAACCGTTTGTTTTTGGCAATAACATAGAGGTACTAGTGGCAACAGGAATATTTGCTATTGTTTTGGGCGCAATTTCGGGGCTATTCCCTGCGTGGTATATCACCAAATTCTCGCCTTCGATGATACTCGCAGGTTCGTTTGGTCGCTCACGCCGTGGGCGCGCATTGCGTTCTGTGCTCTCGATTTTCCAATTCACCAGCTCTATAGTTTTAGTTATAGTTGCACTGTTTATCATGCTGCAAAATAGTTTTATGCGTGAGTTTGACTATGGTTACTCTCGCGAAAGACTATACAAACTACGCTTGACAACTCCACTTGTTAGAAATCAAAAACAGGATGCTCTGAGTAATGAACTCAAAAAGAATCCGGACATCACAGATTTCAGCTATACGAATGGCTCTTTGGTACAACCAGGCATTTCTCTAAATTGGCAGGCAATGCACAATGGCGAGGACATACGATACTCAAATATGCCTGTGAGCTGGAACCATCCTCGAATGATGGGAATTGAGCTTGTGGATGGGCGTTACTTCACCGAAGAGGATCAAACAAAACAGAATGGGTCGATTATCTTCAATGAGACTGCCGCCAAGGCTTATAACCTGAAGGTAGGCGATGTGATTGACATTTTCATCAAGACAGATGTTGTAGGGATAGCCAAGGATTTTCAGTATGGTTCGCTATATAACGAAATTCCGCCAGTGGCTCTTGTAATTGGCCATCCCCAAATGCGCTACTATTCCTATGCTTACATCAGAATCTCACCCACTGCCGATCTAGAAAAAACCCTAACTTTTATTCGCGAAGCGATTAAAACTGCCGACCCTATGATGGAGCCTAACGAACTAGAACTAACCCACTTCGACGAATCGTTAGAGGAGGTTTATCAAAAAGAAGAGAGACTTGCGGGTGTAATTACAATTTTCTCGTTTATCACCATCCTTATCTCGCTACTTGGGGTGATGGGCACAGTGATTTTCGACCTGCAACATCGCCGCAAGGAGGTTTCAGTGCGTAAGGTCTTTGGGGCTTCGGTGAGTTCTATCCTTGGGCGTTTTAATCGTGGGGTTCTTTGGATTTTGATCATCAGCACGCTAATTGGCTTGCCCATAGCGTGGTATATTATCAGTACTTGGCTGGAGAATTTCACGCACCGTGTACCTATGCATTGGTGGGTATTTGTAGCAGGGGTGGTAATTGTTTCGGTAATAGTATTCTCGCTCGTAACCATACAAACATGGCGAGCAGCAAACGCCAACCCAACAAAATACCTCAAATCGGAGTAGCGTACGAAGGATTTGCACTTTTATAAATCAAAATAAAATAATCGACAAGAATCTGAAATAGAACTCTAAGCTAATTAATTGTTCAATATCTCTAGTTCTAAACTACCTATGGTTTAGGGCTAGAGATTTTTCGTGAACGATAAAGCGCAAAATAATCAACCCCCTAAAACACTGGCATAGCATTTGTAAGTTTGTTGTAATAAAGAGCAGATGACAAATTCTAAACAACCCAGAGCCTACATCGGGCATGCACTTTCGATACTCACTGTAATTATCTATGGCTACAATGTGAGTATCATCGGATTCGTGCTTCCCCATGAGATAGGTCCATTTGGATTGGTACTCCTACGTACGCTTTGCACTTTTGGTGTGTTTTGGCTCATATCGCTCTTTACGAAAGAACGCAAGGTTAAACTATCAAATAGTGACAACAGAAAAATAGCATTTTTGGGAGTGATGGGTTTTAGCGCTCAGTTATTGTTATATTACGCTGGAATGAGTAGAACCGAACCTATTGACATAGCAGTGATTCGTTCGTTTATCCCTTTTATGATACTTTTGATAGGG
>CAYJLL010000144.1:0-4895 GCA_964370955.1 uncultured Rikenellaceae bacterium
TATTCGGTGTTATCAATTACAAACTCATCGAACTTAACTTCAAATTCATTACCTTCGGTTTTATACTCCTCTTTAACTTCTACTTTTGTAGCCTCTGGAATTGTAACAAAGTTGTCGTCAGCGTTGTTGTCGTTGAAAGTCGTGATCGCTTCTTTAACCTCACTTGGCATCATGTCTGCGTATGTGTAGTAGTTCTTGCTTTCGCTTTCTGACTCTAGAACATTGTAAGATAAGTCTAGTTCAATTTCGAACTCACGATCTTCTTGACCGTCTTGTTTGATGATACCATCAATCTCATATTTATTGTCGTCTAATTCAACGTCAACAATAATACCACCAGGGAACACACTCTCTACAGCAGCCTTAATCTCAGTTGTTACTGGGATTTTAGAGTCATCATCATCGTTGTCATCCATTTCCTCGGTGCTGAACAATAGCTCGCCAGTGGTGGCGTCAAACACTAGTGTTGCTTCAAGATTAGGATCTGCAATGTTTTCTAGTTCAACCTCATAGGTCTCACCGATGTTTTTCTCATTGTAGTCTTCTTCTAGCTCTACTTCTTCGATTTTCCATTGTGTAGCATCGCTATATTGAGTTGCCTCAAATGCATCTTTGATGATAGCTGGAATTTCGGTTCCTAGGTCGCGAGACTCCATTTGCAAATCTGCATCATCGTTGTCATCGTCATATTTGTACCAAGCCTCAACTTGATCATCGTCCGCCTTGGTTGCGCCGCTGAATTTTGCAACGTCAAAACCACCGCGCTCGCTCCAAACAATATTTGCAATACTTTGTCCGAAATCTGCTTTAAGTTGTTCATTTAGAACGTTTTGCTTGATTTCATCAGTTGAATTCTTGTCGTTGTTGCATGCTGTCAAGATAGTAGTTGTAGCAATTGCCATCATAATTGAATTTTTCATTTTTTTTTACGATTAGTGTTAGTTATTTTGATTGAATATTTCTGTTTTTTTCACTCTTTTGAGAGTGAAACGCTTTTTTTGTAGTTTTATTGTTGTGTACCCCTCGTTGTTTTGTCTGTTCTAAAGTACAAATTCAACTTCCTTGAAGTAATACTTACAAAGGGTGTTGTCCTTAGTTTGCAACGTGAGCTCACCCGTCAAAGGATCTATCCTATGAATAGAAGCTGAAAACTCCCCTTTTGAATCTCGGAATAAATATTGCCCATCACCACGCCATAGTCTAGCCAAGTAATCTTGGGCGAGTTGCTCGGTGTTTTGCGAGTATCGTCTAATAAAATGCTGTCCGAATATTTCTAGTAATGCTTTTGGTGAGGTTTCAACACCATTTAAAATCAATGATGTTGGGTTTGGTAGGTCTTTTGGAAAGGTTTGTTGCAAGACATTAATACCTATACCAATAATCGAACGCGAAAGATTCTCGCCCATGGAGCAATGCTCGATCAAAATACCTCCAATTTTCTTATCGCCAACATACAAGTCGTTCGGCCATTTTAGCTTGCAGTCCAACCCCAGCTCACGCAATGCATCGCTAGAGGCAAGAGCACCTATGATAGACACCATAAATTGCTCATAGACTTTAATATGAGTGGGTTCGATTACTAACGAAAACATCAAGTTCTCGCCAGCATTCGAATTCCAGCTATTACCCCTTTGTCCTCGCCCTTGACTTTGCCACTGGGTAAGGATAATATCCCCATGGCCGTAATCTCCACGTGAGGCTTCAGAGTTGCTTGAATCTAAATTTTCAAACTCTATAAGTCTTAGCTGCATACTTTTGTGCCACCTATATATACACTCTCAACTCCTTTTTCGACTGCCGCCAATGCGTTCTGTATCTTAGGAATCATTCCAGCGGCTACTACCCCGCTCTGTTTTAGTTGGTTGAATTTTTCAGCATCAATCTGTTCTACTAAGCTTGTTGGGTCGTCAATATCTAGCAGTACGCCTGCTTTCTCAAAACGATATTCAAGAGTGACTTTGTATTCACTCGCAAGAGCTGTAGCTATAGTTTGTGCAACAGTGTCGGCGTTGGTATTAAGCAGTTCGTCACCACCTATGGTCAATGGTGCAACAATAGGGGTTATGCCACCCTCAAGGAGAGTTGCGGCCGTTGAGATATTCACCCCACAAGGATCGCCAACAAAACCAAAATCTATGGGTTCAGGCGAGCGACGCTTAGATTGGATCAGACCGCCATCAGCACCCGTTAGCCCAAGCGCATTGCAGCCAAGAGCTTGAAGTTTAACTACTATATCTTTGTTGATTAGGCCGCCATAGACCATTGTGACAACTCGAAGCATCTCGCTGTCAGTCACTCGCCTACCTTCGATCATCTGAGCTTTAATGCCAAGACCGCTAGCAATGGAGGTTGCGATTTTCCCCCCTCCATGAACTAAAATCTTAAGCCCTTCGATTTTTGAGAATTCGTTCAAAAATGCCTCTAGAGCTTCAGTAGAATCGATAACGTTTCCACCGACTTTTACTATTCTTAGGTTTTTCATATGCGCAAAGGTAGTATTTTTGTTTGAAATACCTCAAAAAAATATATCTTTACACTCTGAAAATAAAAAAATCATAATTCACCGAGATGAAATCAATCAAAGAACTATATAGAATAGGCCTTGGCCCATCCTCTAGTCACACTATGGGACCCCGAAATGCCGCACAACAATTTGCTCAAGCTCATCCACAGGCGCACTCTTTTAGAGTCACGCTCTATGGATCGCTAGCAGCAACAGGCAAAGGCCACCTCACTGATCGTGCTATTTTGGATGTTCTCGAACCCATTGCACCCGTTGAGATTGAATGGTTGCCCAAGACTTTCCTGCCCTACCATCCCAACGCTATCGATTTTTGCGTCCTTGGAGAGGATGGCAAACCTCTGGGTGAGCCATGGAGGGTGTATAGTGTGGGTGGTGGAGCAATCGAAGTGGACGGGATTGCGCCAGCAGAGAGTGGATTGGTGTACGATATGAGTAGTATGACCGAGATTTTGAAATGGTGTGAAAGGAGTGGCAAGACTTACTGGGAATATGTCAAAGAGCGAGAGAATTCTGATCTGTGGGACTACCTTTTTGAGGTGTGGAAAGTGATGGAAAAGTCAGTCGAAGAAGGTCTAGAGGCCGAAGGTGTCCTGCCTGGGGAGTTGAATCTCAGACGCAAAGCTGCAGCCTATTATATACGAGCTACGGGCTACAAGCAATCGCTACGTACGCGCGGACTTGTGTTTTCGTATGCCTTGGCAGTGAGCGAGCAAAATGCAGCAGGAGGTCAAATTGTAACTGCTCCCACTTGCGGTTCTTGTGGTGTTATGCCAGCGGTGCTTTATCACCTTAAACAAAGCCGTGATTTTAGTGATGTCCGTATCCTGCGAGCTTTAGCAACAGCAGGTCTTGTGGGCAATATTGTTAAGACTAATGCCTCCATCTCGGGTGCAGAAGTGGGGTGTCAGGGCGAAGTAGGTGTTGCGTGTGCGATGGGTGCAGCAGCCGCCAATCAACTCTTTGGAGGCAGCCCAGCTCAAATAGAATATGCAGCCGAGATGGGGCTCGAACACCACCTCGGGATGACCTGCGACCCAGTGTGTGGATTGGTTCAAATTCCATGTATAGAGCGCAATGCCTATGCTGCAGCGCGCGCACTAGATGCTAATACCTATTCGACCTATTCGGACGGAGTTCACCGTGTTTCTTTTGATAAGGTGGTGCAAGTGATGAAGCAAACAGGCCATGACCTGCCTTCGCTCTATAAAGAAACTGCCGAAGGCGGGCTTGCAAAAGACTATAAGCAAATGTAGATTATAATTAAAACAACCTAAAAATAACTAATGAATCCCAAATCTTATTTACTTCTGACCCTAGGGCTTTCCCTAGCTGCTTGTGCTAAAAAAACAGCACCCGAAAGACCCAACGTACTATTTATTCTCTCCGATGATCACACTGCCCAAAGCTGGGGTGTTTATGGTGGGATACTAGCTGATTATATTAATCACCCAAATATTGAGAGACTAGCCCGTGAGGGTTGTGTGCTTGATAATAGTTTTTGCACTAACTCAATTTCTGTTCCCTCTCGTGCCTCTCAGCTCACAGGGGCTTATAGTAACGTCAATGGAGTGTTCACCCTTTCGCACGCTCTTGATGCCAATGGCGATAATATAGCAAAACAAGCTCAAAAGGGAGGATACGCCACTTCTCTATTTGGTAAATGGCACCTAAAGAGCCAACCCCAAGGTTTTGATACCTTTGAGGTTTTCCACGATCAAGGCGAGTATGTAAACCCAATTTTTAAGACTGCCAATAATTGGGTGCAGGGTAAAAATGTAGGCGATACAGTTGAAGGATTTTCGACTGACATTGTAACCGATAAGACCATTGCTTGGATAGAGGGGCGCGACAAAAGTAAGCCTTTTATGACCTTCTGTAATTTTAAAGCCACCCATGAGCCATGGGACTTCCCTGAGCGCAATAAAGATATGTATAAGGATGTTGTTTTCCCACATCCCGAGGATATGCTTGTGATGGATTGGCAGTCAACGGGTCGTACTTTTCAAGGGCAACCTCTTGAGAATCTAGCCACTCGTTGGGAGACCGCTAGCCGCACCGGAGAATGGTGGTGTGACTACCCTGAATTACCTTTTTACAGAGAAGGCAAATCGCCAGAGAGTGACCGTATGGAAGTGTATCAAAAGTTGATTCGTGATCACTTGCGTTGTGCGGCAGCAATAGACCAGAATATTGGTCGACTTTTGGACTATCTGGATAAGGCTGGATTGGCTGAAAATACAATAGTTGTGTATGTTGCGGATCAAGGTTATTTCCTAGGTGAACACGGAATGTTCGACAAACGAATGATGCTAGAGGAGGCTCTACGCATGCCTTTTGTTATTCGCTACCCTGGTGAGATACCTCAGGGGAC
>CAYJLL010000145.1:0-2629 GCA_964370955.1 uncultured Rikenellaceae bacterium
CAAATTAACATTTGCTAACTGTGATGCTTGTTTTGATCTCGTCAATCTCAATCACACTCTGTTGAGCATCGCCTGAAATTTCTAGGGATTGAGCTAGGGTTTGCGAACAGATATATTCATTCCAACTCTCAATAGCTCCATCTATTGACGAATTTGACTCGATAGTGATTTTCACCTTGTCGGTCACCTCGAAGCCGCTGTCCTTGCGAAGATTCTGCACACGATTAACAATCTCACGTGCGATACCCTCTTTTTGCAGATCCTCATTCACATTAATATCCAGAGCAATAGTCAGAGCGCCTTCGCTTGCTACCAACCATCCTGGCATGTCAGATGAGGTGATCTCAAATTTATCAACCTCCAAAGTTAGGCTTTCGCCCATGGCCTCTAGGGTGATAGCACCGCTACGCTCTAAAGAGGCGATAGAGGCTTGATCCATCTGCGCACAGAAGGCAGAAATAGCTTTCATATATTTACCATGGCTAGCACCTAGAGCCTTGAAATTAGGCTTGATTTTCTTGGTGATAACGCCAGTTGTATCTTCAATAAACTCGATTTGTTTAACATTCACCTCGCTCAAAATAAGGCTTTCAACCTCTTTGACTCTCTCTCTGATTGACTGATCGAGCACAGGGATAATCATGCGTGAGAGTGGTTGGCGCACCTTTAGTGACACCTTACGGCGCAGTGCCAAAACCATAGACGATGCACGCTGAGCCAAAGCCATGCGCTGCTCCAATTCGCCATTAATGACCTCTGTATTAGCACTTGGGAACATCGATAAGTGGATAGAACCCTCACCCGTTAGGTCGCGATAGATGCGATCGCTGATGAAAGGTGCAAAAGGAGCAGCGAGCTGCGCCACCTTCACCAAACACTCATGTAGAGTTTGATAGGCAGAGAGTTTATCTTCGCTCATTTCGCCTCCCCAGAAACGCTTACGATTCAAACGAACATACCAATTCGAGAGATTCTCTCCCACGAACTCACCAATTGCTCTTGCAGCTGGAGTTGGGTCGTAGTTCTCAAGATTGTTTGTCACATCGGTGATAAGAGTATTCAAAAGTGAAATGATCCATCGGTCGATCTGTGGGCGTTTCTCTAGTGGGATAGCATCAGTTGAGCTATCAAAACCGTCTACATTGGCATACAATGCGAAGAAACTATAGGTATTATAAAGTGTTCCGAAGAACTTACGGCGTACCTCGTCCACGCCCTCTAGGTCAAACTTGAGGTTGTCCCATGGTTGAGAGTTACTCATCATGTACCATCTAACTGCGTCTGCTCCATATTCGCTCATAGCATCAAAAGGATTTACAGCATTGCCCAAACGTTTAGACATCTTGTTGCCTTTTTTGTCGAGCACCAAGCCGTTAGAGATAATATTTTTGAACGCCACGCTATCAAATAGCATAGTTGATAGGGCATGCAGAGTGAAGAACCAACCACGTGTTTGGTCTACACCCTCGGCAATAAAGTCGGCGGGGAACTTCTTAGCGAATTCCTCACCGCTACACTCAAACGGGTAATGCCACTGCGCATAAGGCATAGCGCCACTATCAAACCAAACATCGATCAGATCGCTCTCACGACGCATAGGCTCGCCTTTTGAGTTGACCAAAATAATATCGTCCACAAAAGGACGGTGAAGGTCAAACTTATCGTAGTTTTCTTTCGAGAAATCGCCCTCAATAAAATCTTTAAGAGGATTCTCGCTCATCACTCCAGCAGCAACAGCCTTTTCGATCTCGCTTTTTAGTTGTGCAACCGAGCTGATGCAAATTTTTTCAGAGTAATGCTCGTCAGCCCAAATAGGTAGAGGGGTGCCCCAGTAGCGCGAGCGGCTAAGATTCCAGTCCACTAGATTTTCTAGCCATTTGCCAAAGCGACCCGAGCCAGTGGATGCTGGTTTCCAGTTGATGGTGTCGTTGAGCTCCATCATACGCTCTTTGACAGAGGTGGTTTTGATAAACCAACTATCTAGCGGGTAGTATAATACTGGCTTATCGGTGCGCCAACAGTGAGGGTAGCTGTGGGTGTGTTTTTCAATCTTGAACGCCAAACCACGTTGCTTTAGCCACATACAGATCTCAACGTCAAGCGTTTCATCGCCTTCGCTTTTGCTTGCATCATAGCCATTCTTAACGAACTTGCCCTGCCACCCCTCATACTCAGGGGTAATATATTGCTGAGCCCACTGGGTATCTAGTTCGTCTATCATATAGAATTTTCCTGTGCGATCAACCATAGGATGCTCCTTGCCTGCTTTGTCGAACATTAGCATGGCGGCAATGTTGTTTTGTTTTGCAACTCTCTGGTCATCAGCACCAAAAGTTGGAGCGATGTGTACGATTCCCGTACCATCTTCGGTAGTCACGAAATCACCCACTATAACGCGGAAAGCATCCCCCGAGGGCTTCACCCATGGGATCAATTGTTCGTATTGTATACCCTCAAGCTCAGAACCTTTCATCTCAGCCACAACCGTGTACTCTACCTTTGCAAGCACTTTTTCGGCCAAAGCCTTAGCGAGAATTATAGTTTGAGCCTCTTTTGTATAGGGGTTGTTGCACTGCACCTTGATATAGTCAATGTTTGCTCCCACTGCCAGTGCGGTGTTTGAGGGAAG
>CAYJLL010000145.1:2639-4836 GCA_964370955.1 uncultured Rikenellaceae bacterium
CCAATAGATATTCATCTTTACCCTCAACCTTAAATTGAGCGATACAGGTGGTGTCCTTAACATCACGATAGCAACCAGGTTGGTTCAATTCGTGGTTTGAAAGACCCGTTCCAGCCGCAGGAGAGTAGGGTTGGATGGTGTAGCCTTTGTAGAGCATATCTTTTTTGAAAAGCTCGCCCAGGAGGTGCCACAGAGTCTCAATATATTTATTGTCATAGGTGATATAGGGGTTTTTCATATCAACCCAATAACCCATCTTTTCGGTCATATCTTGCCACTGATCGGTGTACATCATCACGTCTTGACGACACTGCGCGTTATACTGCTCGACAGTGATTTTCGAACCAATATCCTCTTTTGTGATGCCAAGTTTTTTCTCCACACCAAGCTCCACGGGTAGTCCGTGGGTGTCCCATCCAGCTTTGCGATTAACAAGGTAGCCCTTTTGAGTTTTATAGCGACAGATTACATCTTTTAGCGTACGAGCCATCACGTGGTGAATACCCGGTGTGCCATTGGCCGATGGCGGGCCCTCGAAAAACACAAACTCAGGGCATCCCGAACGTGTTTTAAGGGTTTGTCCAAATGTATCTTCATTCTGCCATTGCTCGCCCACGCTTTGTGCTGTCTGGGCAAGGTCTAGGCCTTTATACTCTGTAAATTTCTTCATTTTCTCTCTTGTTTTAGCCTTAGCTTATCTGGATATAACGTTAAATTCTCTACTGAAATTATATAGTGTGCAAAGATAGTGTTTTTGTGTGAGACTACCAAAGCCCCTTTACATCTGCAAATTCAAAACCCTCAGAAGTTCTTTATCCTCATCAACCGATGTGCCAAGTGTGGTGAGCATATCTCCCATGATTGCACCACTGATTCCGCCCTCTAGAGCGCTTGCCATTAGGTGAGTAAAACGAGTTCTGCCCCCTGCAAAACGAATCGGGCGATCGGGTAATACTAAAGCGAACATCGCAAAGCTCATTAAAAGCTCATCGTCCTTTAGTGGAGCGGCACCCTCAAGAGGAGTCCCTGCAACTGGCATCAGTACGTTGATAGGCACTGAGTCGGCATTGACTACATCTCTAAGGTAGATTGCCATCTCGACACGTTGTTCCATAGTCTCACCCATTCCGATGATACCCCCCGAACAGATTGTCATCCCCAGAGATTGCGCATCACGTATGGTTGCGAGCTTCTCATCTTGGGTGTGAGTGCTACATAGTTGTGAGAAGAACGAAGGGGCGGTCTCCATATTGCAGTGGTAGCGTCTAATACCTGCATCATGGAGTTCCTTTAGTTCGTCTTTGTTGAGAAGTCCCATCGAGGCGCATAGCTCGAAAGAGTAGTTTTTTGTGATATCTCTATATATATCACATGCCTTTGTGAGTTGTTTGCCTTTTAGAGAATGACCTGAGGTCACCAGTGATAGACGTTTTATCCCTGCCTGGTGGTTTGCTTTTGCTTGTTCGAGTGCTTTTTCTGTCGAAATCAGAGGGTATATGTCGATTTTTGTCTGAAAAAATTTTGATTGCGAGCACCATTTACAGTCTTCGGAGCATTTTCCGCTCTGAGCGTTGATAATTGAACAAGAATCGAAGAAATTTTTGTGGTAATGTTTTCGCAGCTCGTTAGCTGCCCATTGTATATCTGTTAAAGTGTTGTTCTGTAGTATGTTTAGAGCTTGTTCGTAGTTCAGTCTCTCGCCCTCAATTATACGTTTTACTAGTTGTTTCATTGTGTGTGGGGATTAAATTTTTTACAAAAATAGTAAAATAATTTTGGAGAATGGAAAAAAGTTTATACCTTTGCACTGCAAAACACAGAAAACGGCACTATAGCTCAACTGAATAGAGCATCTGACTACGGATCAGAAGGTTTCAGGTTTGAATCCTGATAGTGTCACACGAAAGAGAGGATCAATAATTTATTGATCCTCTCTTTTTGTTTTGAGACTATTTTGTGAACCTTTTTTAAGATGTCACATAAAAAAAACGTGATTGACATTTAATTTCTGTTTGCCAACCACGTTTTTATTTATCCTTCATATGTAAGTTACCCCATAAAACCCTTTAGAGCCTCGAGAGTTTTTTCGCTTTGCTCGATAAAGCTCATGTGGCCCGAACCTTCAATTAGCACGCTTTGAACGGTGGGGAAGTCAGCCACCATTTTTTCCATCACCTCCCTGGGGATGTAATTGTCA
>CAYJLL010000146.1:0-4823 GCA_964370955.1 uncultured Rikenellaceae bacterium
ACACGGGCACAACTCTAGGGCTTTATGTTGAGAATCCCTCGAACGCCAACTTCACCTACTCCAATACTAAATGGACCAACAATGGCTCCAATGAGTGGACTCCAAGCTCTCTGATGCGCTGGAATAATTCGACCGACCCCGTGAATATCCGTGCCTATGCGCCCTATGTAGCCGACCTGCAAGATTTAACCCAGTGTGCTTTCGCTGTGCAGACCAAGCAGACAAGCCCAGAGGCACTCACTGCATCAGATTTTGTGATTGATGCCCTTTTGAACTACACTCCTGTGGTTCTTGAGAATAAATCTCAGCCAGTGCCACTCACTCTAGATCACATCCTATCGCAGGTGAGAATCACTGTCAACCCCACGGGGCTTGCACCTGGAGTGACTATCAGTGAAGTGAATATGCTAGCCAAGAAAGATGTTACCATAAATATTATTACAGGCGAAACAAATTCAACAGACTTTCATCCCACACGAATTACTGCCTATCTGACCCCCGAGGGCTATTATCAAGCCATTGTCCCTCCGCAGAGTTTCGCTGCGAATGCTCAAATGATACAGATCGTGATGAGTGATGGCAGTATTTACTACTACACTCCAATCTCTGAGATAACTCTCTTAGGTTCTCAGTACACTAATATCTCTTTGAACCTAGGTGTCTCAGGCGTGCGTATGTTTGATCACAGCTCTGAGCCTTGGAGCGATCTGAGCGTTGTGCCTTCGACCCTGTTCTAGAACATCACCCCGTGCAATAATACAAAACGAGAGCCGCTAGAGATTATCTCCAGCAGCTCTCGTTTTTTTACATAACTTTATTTGGCGTAAGGCCCCGCAGCGCTTAGAAGTTCAATCGAACAGCCATTTGTAGGCGTGAGGCTTTACCAAAGTCACCATCAAAATTGTGGCGCGTTCCATAGAGATACTCAGCCCCCGCCGATAGCGAGCGAGTGAACTTATAGAAAATATTAGTCACAACATATTGTCCTAGCTTATAGTCAGTAGGCATAAGCATATTCTTGCCCTTGCCGCTGTACATTCTCACCTGCGAATAGCCCACGGTCATTGGGAGTCGTTCGGTTATATTGACTTGTGCCCCAGCAAACCACGCCATAGCGGGAGGTGTGTTCATCTCGCCCATCATTTCAGTGGAAGGAGCCATATCCATACCCACGCCCTGAAGATCTTGAATGTAATTGGCAATACCCTCGCCATAGACAGCCATACCAAAAACTCTGACGCAATCGCTGATGTTCGACGAGGTGCTCAACTGTGCGCCCCATCCGAAGTTGTGGCGATCCTCCATCTTGTAGTAATCATAGTAGTTCATCGTACGGAGTATTCCCGAAGCACGAACATGGCTGTGTTTGTTCCATGAGTATTGGAAGTAAAGCGGAATGTCGAAAACTCGTTGAGGCAATGGGTCGCTATACATCCCGTAGGTTGCACTCATATGAGGCATCTCAAGAGCTGCCCCCATACTCCAACCGCGCCCCATATCCATCTGGTAGCGTATCATCAGGTTGCGGCGATAGGTGTAGGCGTTGGGTCCCTCGAAATCAATGGTGTTGAATGTGGCGTTGGGGTCGCAGAACGTAGTGGTGGTTTGTCCAAAAGTTAGTCCCAAGAATTTCACGTACGCCTCTCTCAGGCGCAGCGAGTTGTCGTAGCCCCTGAAATCAGTCTCGATATAACTCTCAATAGGCCCAAGGGAATTGGTCGCAATTACGCTCTTGAAATACAGACGTGAAGTCGACGCATCCATCAATAGACCCTGACGATTGGCTGGATCATACATCGTAGGGATGTCATAGGTAACAAAATCGAGATTATCGACTCTGCCACCCATATCATAGGCTGTGCGCAACTCAGCGTAACCCCCGATAGCGAAAATTGCGTTTGCACGACGATCCGAGAGCATAAAATTAGGCATGCCAACAGAGTTATAGCCCGAGGCCATAGTGCGTGCATAGCGTTCGAGAGCCCTGCGTTTGACCTCGATGATGTCCATGCGGTCATCTTGATGCGAGTTTAGAATAAAGACCATAGGATTGTGTTTCATCTCACGCTCCATTTTCTTTTCCAGATGGCGAGGGTTTTGCTCGTCATCGATGGGATTAGCCCAGGCATTTGAGCCCAATGCGCTCAGGGACAATAGTGCAATAAGTGTAGTTTTTAGAAGTTTCATAGGTTTTTCTTGTGTTTTGGTTAATATTAAAACTATTACTCAATGCAGATAGAATCCAAAATATGTGCCACGATTGTAAAAAAAGTAGTACTTTTGTATTTATGAAATACCACGAATATTGTATAAGCGAGCCTTCAAGGCTGCTAGAGTCTCTCTTTAAAGAATTCTCAAACAAGAGTAAAACAACTGTTAAAAGCTATCTGAGCAACTCTCAGGTGTCGATCAACTCTTGTGCGACCACCCAATTCGACGCCCCCCTCAAAGAAGGCGACGTGGTGAGAGTGTCGTTTGAGAGACAAAAAGAAGCCTTCCGCCACCCTCTTCTAAAGGTGGTCTATGAGGATGATGCGCTAGTGGTGGTGAGCAAACGTGAGGGACTCCTCTCTATTGCCACACCCAAAGAGCCCATCAAAAATGCCTATGCAATTATCTCAAACTACATCAAGCGTGACAACCCCTCTGCTCGCATCTTTGTGGTTCATAGGCTAGATCGTGAGACCTCAGGACTAATGATTTTTGCCAAAAGCAAAGCGGTGCAAGAGAAACTCCAGTTTAATTGGAACGAGAATGTCATCGAGCGCAAATACTATGCAGTTGTCGAGGGTTCTATAGATCAAGACGAGGGCGTAATAGAGTCCTACCTAACCGAGAGTAAGGCTCTGAAAGTCTATGCTACCTCTCATGAGCATGGCAAACTAGCGATTACCGCCTTTAAAGTCCTTCGACGCAATCAATTCAACACCCTGCTCGAGCTGCAGCTCGAAACGGGTCGTAAGAATCAGATTCGTGCACACATGGAGTATGTCGGCCACTCGATTGTGGGCGATAAGAAATATGGCGCAAAAACAAGCCCCCTTTCAAGGGTCGCTCTCCACGCAGGGACGATAGTTTTTATTCACCCTGAGAGTGGAAAAAAGATGGAATTCTCCACCGCAATCCCCGAACTTTTCGAGGCCCCCTTTGGTGCATCTCGAAACTACAAACGCACCAAGGATGGCACGTATCAGAAAAAGATCACAAAACGCAAATCAAAATAGCGCAGAGATTTTCGAGATTTGGTGTCCCTCTCGCAAGCGTTGGCTGGTGGCAACCCCTGAGGAGAGAGTGCGACAATGGTTGATTGAGCATCTATTAGAACAAAGAATTCCTCTTGCCCTTATTGGGGTAGAGGTGAGCTTGCCCTTTGAGGGGCGCACCCTCAGAGCGGATATTGTTGTGTGGGATGTCTCAGGTAGGCCTCTTGTGTTGGTGGAGTGTAAGGCGCCGCATATCGCTCTTGATAATTCGGTGTTTATGCAGGTCGCCCAATATAACATGGAACTGAAAGTGCCCTATCTAATAGTGAGCAACGGCCATAAATTGATCTGTGCAAAGGTTGATTTGCAGGCAGGTACGTGGGAGCTTCTCAATGGCGCAATGGCTCAAATTACAGCCGAAATTCTGCAGCAATAATCACATCTACACCTAACTAAAACAAAAGCGGCAAGCACTCCATCAGAAGTACTTGCCGCTTTTATTATTGAATAGACCTTCTAGGACTACAACTCAGCGAAGAAATCGTTACCCTTGTCGTCTACGATGATAAAGGCAGGGAAGTTCTCTACGTAGATCTTGCGCACAGCCTCCATTCCTAGCTCTTCGAAATCCACTAGCTCAACCGACTTGATAGAGCTTTGCGCCAAAATAGCCGCTGGACCACCAATAGAACCAATATAGAAACCGCCATGCTTCTTACAAGCGTCAGTGACTTGCTGCGTACGGTTACCTTTGGCAACCATAATCATCGAACCGCCCAAAGATTGGAACTCATCCACATAAGGGTCCATACGACCAGCCGTAGTAGGACCGAACGATCCTGATGCCATACCCTTAGGAGTTTTGGCAGGACCAGCGTAGTACACAGGATGGTCTTTGAAATATTGAGGCATAGGTTTGCCTGCGTCAATGAGTTTTTTGATCTCGGCGTGTGCAATATCGCGAGCAACGATAAGCGTACCTTTCAGGTTCAAACGAGTCTTGATTGGATATTTAGCGAGCTCAGCGCGCACATAGTCCATACCCTTGTCTAGGTCTATCTCAACCGCAGGAGCCATCTGAGGCGCCATTGCTGGAAGGAATTTAGCAGGGTTTTTCTCCAATTGCTCTAGGAAAAGACCATCTTCGGTGATTTTCGCTTTGATATTACGGTCAGCCGAACAGCTCACACCCATACCCACTGGACAAGATGCAGCGTGGCGAGTCATACGGATAACTCTCACGTCGTGTACCAAATATTTTCCACCAAACTGAGCTCCAACACCGCTTTCTTGACAGATTTTGGTGATCTTCTCTTCCCACTCCAAATCACGGAACGCACGACCTGAGTCGTTACCCGTTGTTGGTAGGTTGTCATAATAGTGAGCCGATGCTTTCTTAACAGCAGCAAGGTTAGCCTCAGCCGATGTGCCACCAATCACCAATGCAAGGTGATAAGGAGGACAAGCCGAAGTACCCAGATCGCGAATCTTATCTTTCACGAACTTAGTCAATCCCTCTTCGGTCAAAAGAGCCTTGGTTTGTTGGTAAAGGTAGGTTTTGTTTGCCGAGCCACCACCTTTGGTCATAAACAAGAACTTATAGGCCGAACCCTGAGTCGA
>CAYJLL010000147.1:0-4817 GCA_964370955.1 uncultured Rikenellaceae bacterium
TGTTTGTTAAAAGAAAAACACATCTCCTATTGCCAGCTTAACTGGTATTCATGCTATCCTCTTGTACCTCGGTGCGAGAGGATAGTTTTGTTTTTGGAGTGAAGCAATTGAAAAAGTTCTTTGGCTCTGCGTTGCCCCCCAACTGTTGAAATTATTACCCCCCTCACCACGATAAACTTAATATTGATAAACGACTAGAGTTACAGAAAGTTTCTAGTGATAAATTTTAATTTCTATGACATCAATCAATTATTCAAAATTTACTATTTCTGCTCTATCTGCTATTGGAGCATTTAGCCTCTACCCGTTTGACACGCATGCAAAGGGCGATGAAAAACCAAATATAATTGTGGTTTTTTGTGACGACTTGGGTTATGGCGACCTTTCGAGCTTTGGACACCCTACTATCCATACCCCCAACCTTGATAAAATGGCTGCCGAGGGGCAGAAATGGACGAGTTTTTATGTGTCCTCTGCTGTGTCTTCACCCTCGCGCGCGGGCTTACTTACAGGCCGAAATGGAGTGAGGACTGGGCTTTACGGAGATAAACTCGGGGTGTTTTTCCCACATTCGGCTAAAGGTTTTTCTGATTCGGGCGAAAAGACAATAGCAAGTAAACTCCAGGAAGGGGGCTACAAAACTGCACTCATTGGAAAATGGCACTTGGGACACCGAGAGAAAGATATGCCATGGAATTTTGGTTTCGAGCGTTTTTGGGGTACTCCATTTTCAAATGATATGAGCCGCAAAGAGCAGCTTTTGATGAACCCAAATTCGGGCTATAACCACAAACTCCCTCTTTACGATCAAGATTCGATAATCGAGTGGGAGATTGACCAGAATTATTTCACAAAACGTATAGCCGAGCGATCCATAGAGTTTATTGAGAACAACAAAAAAGAACCTTTCTTTTTGTATGTTGCCCATCCCATGCCCCACCTGCCAGTGTATGCTTCGGAGGATTTCAGAGGGCGTTCACCACGTGGCCTTTATGGAGATTGTGTTGCTGAATTGGATTGGAGCGTTGGAGAGATACTAAAAACCCTCAAGAAGAATAAACTCGATAAAAATACTCTAGTTATCTTTACCTCTGATAATGGCCCTTGGTTGGCATGTCGTCAAGACGGTGGTAGTGCGGGCATCCTCCGCAATGGCAAAGGAACACCCTACGAAGGGGGCTTTAGAGTGCCTTGTATTATGTGGGGCGGAATGCTAGAGCAGGCGGTGATCTCTGATATGGCTAGTGCTCTGGATCTGTTCCCGACGCTTGTAGAGCTGGCAGGCCTTGAACTAGATCAAGGCGTAGTGTATGATGGAGAGAGCCTGGTGGAGGTGCTAACTAAAGCCGAGGTGAGCCCACGAGAGGAGTTTTTCTATTACATCGGTAGTACTCTGTGTGCCTACAGAAAAGGCGACTACAAAATTCATGTCGAGGCGAACCCCTCAGGCTATGCAACTAACCAGGAGAGAGCGAATTTCACGCTTCAGCTCTATAATATCAACCATGACCCCGAGGAACGCTACAATATAGCCTCTACTAACCCACAAATAGTGGAACAGATGCTAGAGGAAATCCAGCGTCACAAAAGCCAAACTCCAGTGGCTGAAAGCATCTTTGATAGTGTAGTGGAGTAGTGGTCGGTTTGTGAAAGAACCTAGTTATTAAAAATTAAGTGCCTCTTTGAGAAGTTGTTTGTATGTAACATCTCAAAGAGGCACTTAATTGTTTTATGGTGAGAGAGGATGTTTTTCGTATCCTCGACAAAGAGCTATCGCAAGCTCACGAGTTTTTTATACTGTCTGTTTTTAAAGAGCATAAAGTTCATCCCCAAACTAACTTGGCTTTGCAGACCCTCCATGGGCAGAGGCGCCACGCTGGAGTTAAACTTTAGTGACATCATATTTGCACCAACAAACACGTTAAATCCACGAGAGGTAAAATTTAACAAACCTCCAAAAGAGTGCCCCATGTTCGAGTAAGATCCATTAACACCCAAAGTAAACCATCTCCAAGGACGATAGTTTGCACTTAACATCACATCCATCCATGTGTAGCGGCCGTGGAATTGTGCGCTAGCTAGCAGACCCAGGGAAATCATATTATCTGCCCAACCATATTCGCCACCAATATTAATCATTGTTGGAGTTGCTACACTGCTACGTGCTCCCATCTTATATTCATAGAAATCAAACATAGCCTCCACATCGTCTCCAAGTGCGCTTAGTTGATCCTCTAGCGGTAAACCCTCGCCAGAACTCTCCACCTCGCCAAATGGGGTAATCTCAAAAGGTGCCGCACTAGTGTGATATTCGTCTGTTTTCCACGAAATAAAACCTAGGTCATTAATCGATAGTGAGACTGTCAAATCTTTGATGATCTCCCACGAAATACCAAGATCAAAAGCCACTCCAAGACCATTAGCTTTAGGGTCAAGATTCATATCTTCGGTGGTTAGTGTTCCATCTGCGAGGGTTCTAACATCAAACCCTGATGACTGGAAACGAGCTAGATTGCTAATCTTCCAGCGTTGCGCTGACATATCCACGCTCATAGCGTCTACATCCATCTTTAGATGGGCTAGGCCAACAAGAAACTTAGCTTTTGCTCCAATTCTAAGCCCCGGGGCAAACTCGCGAGAATGACCAAAAGCCACCTCTGCATAGCTTGAAACCTCAGTGCTGAGATTATTGATATTATAAATATTTTGTGTGCGCTCATTGCTTACACCGTCCTTTAGCAACATGAAAAAATCACGAGGCAGAGTGTTCACAGATGTGCTCTTCAAAGAAAGTGATAGTGTGTTAAATCCTCGTCGACCGTGCCATCCACCCGAGGCAATATCCATTGATAGGTTAGCGCTAAGCCTTTGATCGCCATTTAGAGCATTGCTGAAGAGTTGATTGCTAATGTTATCGACCAGAAAACTATTTAGCGAACCATCAGCAGATGGGTATAAAAACGTCGATAGTTTGATGTCGCTCTGTACCCCGAGGTTAATATTACCAAACAGCGGCATCCCGATATAGCCAGTGGTGGGCGCAAAGGAGGCGTTGAGTTGATGGCGCAAGGGATTCGTTTCTGCAAAATGGGCTGTGCTAGAGCGTTGCTGCCAAAAACCAAGGAAATGGTTAGAAGAGAGTATTTTAATAGTTTCATATTGATAGGAGGGATTTTGCTATAACAAATTTAGTGTTTTTTTGTGTGAAGTCAAAACAAGAAGTTGAATTTACTAAATAAAAAAGGACTAAACCGCATGGGTAACCACAGATTTAGTCCTTTTGTTTTTCTAACACATATTGGTTCAATGTGTTAATTGGTGGAGCTGGAGGGAGTCGAACCCTCGTCCAAATATGAAGCCCAAGGCTTTCTACGTGTGTAGCCTATCTTTGGTTTTCATCGACTGCAACGGGAATAGGCCCCCTTTGGCTGTCGCTTATCGTCTTTATTTCGCTCGAGGGTCAACGCTCCCCGCGGGCTATCTTTTAATTGGATGATACCCATTGAAATGTAGAGCTAAAAGCGGTCTACTACATCTCGGGTACTCGTCGCTCCGGCATCCTAGGCCAGAGGGATTAAGCAACGTTACATTCCGTAAGGTTAGGCAGCGAGTTGATAGCTTGAATTGCCATTTAAATTGTGATAAGTTCACTTTAACGAGCTCTCCTTACAACGCTCGACACGCTTACACTCAGCACTTTCGATACTGTCAAAACCGGTCAGCCCCAAAATTGTGTGTGTTTCACTTTCTCCTTAAGACTCCGCAAAAAGCGAGCCTAAGATTTGCAAAGATAATGATTTATTGTCAAGAGTTAGTAAATTAAACCAAAAAAGATGTAAATTTGCGTAGAGATAACCCTAAGATCAGCGAGAGGTATGCAAGAGACTATCGATAAATTTATTGATTATATGAATGTGCACAAGCGTGTGTCTTCTCACACTATTGCCGCCTATAGTCGTGAGCTCAGGAATCTCTCTGAGTATCTCGCTCGCTCGGGCGGCTGCTCAATTGAAAGCATTACCCGCTCGGATCTTCGCTCTTATATTATGACCCTCAGCGAGGGAGGGCTCTCGCCAAACTCAATAAACCGATCTATAGCAACCCTACGATCCTTTTTCAAATATGCGCTAAGCCAAAAGATCATAACAGAGAATCCAGCTCATCTTATTTCGTGGCTAAAAAAAACCAAGCCCTTGCCTCGATTTTTGACCCAGAATCAGACACTTGAGCTATTGGAACAAAGTTCGCCTCAAGAAAAAAGCATAGATTCCCTTGAGGAGCGATACAAAAGTCAACTCCAACACACCATAATTTTGTTGTTCTACACAACGGGTCTCAGGCGAGGCGAACTCAGTGAACTCACTCTCGAGAATATTGATTTCCAGCAAAATACTCTGACCATCCAAGGCAAGGGTGGTAAGTGGCGCAATGTGCCTCTTTTGGAGAAGGTGAGCGAGGAGGTGAAAAAAATGATTTTCCTTCAAAAAGAACTGGGAATTATTTGCAAATCTGCGAAAAATTATGTACTTTTATCACTAGATTCTAATCCATTAAGCGGCTACCAACTTTACTACATAGTCAAAAAATGGTTTGCACGCCTAGGGCTAGATTCAACTTTGAGTCCTCATAGCCTAAGACACAGCTTTGCAACCCATCTAGTGAGCGAGGATGTTTCGCTGAGAGTGGTGCAAGAATTGCTTGGACATAGTTCACTGAGCGTCACCCAACGCTACACGCACACCTCAATCGAGGAGCTAAAGAGAGAGTATAACAAAGCTCGCTCAAAACAAACAGACGACCAAACATAAAACCTAAAC
>CAYJLL010000148.1:0-4795 GCA_964370955.1 uncultured Rikenellaceae bacterium
TCGATTCTGCTCCATCCACGAGGACCTCTAGGTTCGACTCAAAGCGCACATGACGTAGATATTCGCTCTCGATTAAAGATTCCATTTGAGAGAGTCGCTCAAAGTCCAGCTCGCCATCGCCAAGTTCGGGGTTCATTGTAATGTAGCCCACTCCAAGCGAGGTGATATTCTGGAAGAAATGCGTTCCTTGAGAGGGGTCGACCTGAAAATCCTTAGTGCCACACTCCACAATTACCTTTGCATTGGAGATGTCCGCCCATTTTACTGGCACCCCAAGCCATCTGTCAGACGAACCCCAACGACCTGGACCTATGAGTATGTAGCCTCGTCCGCTCTTGCTGAGGCTCTCGTTAATCTGAGCAATCTCGCTGGCTATCTCTTGAGTTTTTGCGCTATCAAATCGCTTCGGGTCAACATAGATTATATCTTTCACACCCTCAATCGACCCTCTGCCCAGTGCACGCGATGCGCTGAGAATAGCATTAGAGGAATCTATCTCACGCCAATCTATCCTCTGATTCCCCTCTTTGGAGATGATGGGGCGGATTTGCAGTAGGTTGAAATTAAACTGCTTCCCTGGGTCAACATCCATATTCACCGCAAACTCAATCTCGACATCATGGTGAGCAGATAAGTCAATATCTCAGCGAGGGGTATTTTATCATATTTAAGTATGGGGGCAAAGGTGATAACCTTGTTGCCTTTTGCAAAAGGCGATTCGCTCATGCGGCCATCTTGTCGGTTCCAAGTCGAGCAAATATGTTTTATATGTGGCGAATCTTGCAGGTCATACAAATCGACTTTGCGTAGGTTTACGCTCTCATCTGTGCTGGTTTTCATCTTCTTAGGGTCGAGCTCCAGCGCATAGATATATTTCTGAGAATCGCGAAGTGCGAGCTCGGGTGAGCTCAGGGTTAAGGCACGTTTGGGGTGCGCGGGCGAGAAACGCAATGTTTGTCCTCCATCCATCACAACCCTTCCGAGTCCCATCGCAACTTGACAAACTCCTTGTTCGACCTGCTCTTGGTCCATGGGGTAGAAATTCACCGAGCGGGCATTGCCAGAGATAGTGGGGTAGTATAGATCGCCAACACTTGAGCCACATAGCTCTTGAATCACAATGGCCATCTTTTCCTCCGAGAGGAGGTTGCCAGTGGCTTCTATGTAGCTTCGGGAGGCTCGATAGTAGATAGAGGCGTAAACTGATTTTATGGCCTTGATTGTCAGGCGCAACATCTTTTGCTTGTTGGCAATATATGGTACCATGTGGGTGCTGTAGATTCCAGCAAAGGGCTGGTAGTGTGAGTCCTCTAGTAGCGAACTACTGCGCACAGCTATGGGGCGTTGGATCTGCTCTAAGAAAATAGTGAGGTTTCGGGTCAGGATATCGTCAAGGCGAGAACTCATAAACTCTGAAAGTACCTCATTGTCGTCCATGTCTTCCTCCATTATGTAGTGCAATTGGTTGGAACTCATGAAATTATCGAAGTGTTCGCTGGTTGCAACAAACGTACGAGGGATGGTCACCAACATATTTTCCCAACGATGGTGAAGGCGGTGTTGCTCGAGCAGAGAGTTGATGAATGCAAGCCCTCTGGCCTTACCCCCAAGTGAGCCTGTGCCACTGCGCACGAAGGTGATATAACGACTATAAAGATTGGGGTCAAACTCAGCGATTACCCCTTGACAGGATTCGCGGCGGTGTTGTTCGATGTTGGTGATTAGAAATGAACGCAACTGATCAATAGACTCAAAATGCTCGTAGTCTAGCTCCTTGATTTTGTTGGCAAAATCGAACAATCCCCTAGCATATAGCCATTTGGAGAACATATTCTCTTTCGAGTAATACTCCAGTACGCTCTGAGGCAATCGCTCCAATACCTCTTGAAGCTGAGCAAGATCTTTCGCAGTCCCCACAACTTTACCACTTGAGGGATCGATAAAGCTCAATGCTCCAAATGCCATGCGGCGATTGATGAATTTTTCCATCTGTTCTTGGATAGTTTTAGAGTTTTTGTCAATAAAATCTATCCCCATCTCCTTGGCGACCTGCGCCATAGAGCTCTCGGAGGACTGCAAAAGCAGGGGCATTCGAGGGTTGTCTTGTTGTACGAAACGACACAATTCTATCCCTGCGCTGTGTCTGAGTTCTTTATCGTCTGGGTGATACTTGAAAGTCACATCAGAGATCACCCCCAGTAGACTCCCTTTGTAGGTGTCGTAGAGTTCCTTGGCGTGAGTGTAGTCTTGAGCAAGGAGCACTTTGGGGCGCGAACGCTTACGTTGTTTGATATCACGTGCATTGAACGATTCTAGTGCGTAGGTCTTACTCTGGCGCAACACAATATTGTAGAGGTCGGTGAGGTAGGCGGAGTAGAATTTCACAGAGTCCTCTACAAGAAGTATGCCTTGGACTCCCATCTCGAGCATATCTCTTTGGGCATTGGCATTATCCTCGACCATCTTTACGATGGCAAGCAACAAATCGGGGTTGCCCTGCCATGCAAAAAGATAATCAATTGCCTTGTGAACATTTTGGCTCTCAATCTGTCGGTGAACCTCTTGAGCTAGCGAGGTTAGAAGCACAATGGGGGTGGAGGGCGATAGAGATTTAGCTCTTTTGGCAAAGCTAAATGCCGACATGCCGCCGATGTTATAAAGGGTTATAATCAGATCGAAGTGTTCTTGGGTTTCGATCAGCTTTAAGGCCTCTGTGGCGCAATGCGAACGAGTGATCTGAGGGGGATTCGTCAGGTTCAATTCGCTGTAGTCTTCGTTGAGTTGTTCTTGGAGTTGCCCGTCCTCCTCGAGGATAAATAGATCATAGGGGCTGCTCACAAGCAGGATTCGTCGGACACGATTTAGCATCATTGAGCTAAAATCTATTTTTTTGGTAGGAGTTTCCATAAATATTTTTACCTTTGTAGGAATTATATAAAAGAAGTAAAGAGCAATAACAAAGATATGAATAATTATACAATCAAAGAGGTCAAAACCTCAAAGGATGCAAAAATTTTTCGCTCGGTGGCTGTCAATCACTATAAAGGCGACCCAAATTGGGTGCATCCATTAGATAATGATATAGAGGTGGTTTTCGACCGCACTAAAAACGAACGTTTCCAAGGTGGCGATGCCACTCGTTGGGTTTTGTTCGATGGCGATAAAGCCATTGGGCGTATTGCAGCCTACTACAACAATGAAGATGCCAATCGTGAGGCGCAACCCACTGGTGCCTGTGGTTTTTTTGAGTGTCCCGACGATCAAAACCTCGCAAATATGCTTTTTGACACTGCGCGCGAGTGGCTTCGTGAGCGAGGAATGGAGGCTATGGATGGTTCGGTGAACTTTGGCGATAGAATGATGTGGTGGGGAGTCTTGGTTGAGGGTTTTACCCAGCCTCTCTATGGCATGAACTATAACTATCCCTACTATGAGAAGTTGTTCGAGAGTTATGGATTCTGTAATTATTTCAACCAGCACTCTTTCTTGCGTCCGCTGACCGCCGATATTCGCCTGGCAGATGCTATGTATCAAAAAGCTGAACGCCTGAGTCAAAACCCAGAGTATCGCTTTGGAAACTTCGATAAGAAGAATCCTCAGAAGATGGCCAGCGATATTATGGAGATCTACAACAGCGCATGGGCGCACTTCGAGGGAGTGAAGCCTCTGAATATGGAGCACGCTATGCAGGTTGTGAAGGCTCTTTCGCCTTTGATTGACAATGATGTGATTTTTATGGCCTACCACAACGATGTGCCAGTTGGTTTCTTTATTATGATACCTGATATTAATCAAGTCATAGGACGCTTTAAAGGTAAGCTAACTTTGATTAATAAACTTCGTTTGCTGTGGCTCATCAAGCGCACCAAGCAAATCTCTCGCTTGAATGGTTTGATGTTTGGAGTGAGAGCAGAATATCAGGGTAAAGGGATTGAGTCGGCAATGATTTTTCAGTTCGAGAAATATTGTGATGCTCGAAGAGAAAAAGGCACTCAGCTCTACACCAATCTCGAACATGGCTGGGTGGGTGATTTTAACCCTGTGATGATACGTATGTGTGAGAGTTATGTGATGTCTAAAAAATTCAAGCGCCATGTGACCTACCGCTATTTGTTCGACCGCGAGAAACCTTTCACTCGTTGCCCTCGTTTGGCTCGCAAGTAGAAGTGTTGTAATTCCTTGATACAATAGAATTTCCTTAGAATTTCTCACCCATTTTTAGAAATATAAAAATAATGAAAAAGATTTTTTTCTACTTGCTAACACTAATCACTATGATCTCTTGTGGAGGTGGTGAAATAACCTCAGATAGAATGTTGGATAGGCTGCGCGAACTTCCCGAGCACAGCACAACCTATTTCTATCCACTACCCATCGGCGAGCAGATGCTAACTGGTGATGATCACACCAAAAGCAATGAGTATATCCAAAATAAATATGGTAAACTAATCGAAGCGGGGCTTGTAAATGTTGAGATAGTCCAAAAGAACGCTTGGCGCACCCTAATCAATGTGAGCTTGAGCGAGGCTGGACTTGCTTTGTCGGATGCTAGTCGTTCGGATTCGGTATATGCTTATGTGGCAGCCTGTAAGATTGTTCCCGACACGGTTTACAGCGTAAGAGAGGTAACGCTTGATACCATAGAATGTAATTATGGTTCTAGCCTTCAGGAGGTGACTCCCTTTGGAGAGTATCTCGAGTTCACTCAGGGCAAGAAAATAGATGCGGCAATAAAACTCAAAAAATAACGTTTCGCATTAGAGTGGGGCACCACTTTGAGCAAGTGAGGGTGCGT
>CAYJLL010000149.1:0-4794 GCA_964370955.1 uncultured Rikenellaceae bacterium
TATCTAATGAACTTTGGATTTCGAGCGCCATAATACACGAAAAAAGGAAAGCCAAACACTATTAGCTAGTGCTTGGCTTTCCTTTTATGTTTTGATGCTTTATTCCTTAGATTACAGGCACAGAGCTAAGAGTCCCAAATTGATAGACAGGGATGCGCTCGCTGCCAAAACTTTGTTGTCCGAAGCTAACTTTCGCTTTAACAATCGCAGGGATAAGAACAGGCACCGTATTCGCGCTTTTACCTTCGGCTGCAACGGCGGCAGCTGCCTCAGCGGTGAGTTCGATATTTACGGGTTGTGCCGACAGATTAGTGGCATCAGTGAGGCCTCCCCCTTCTGAGAAACGACACACCACTGCGCGTAGCTCACCTTTTTTAGGTGTGATATAATAAGTCTTTGTGGTGGTTTGCAAATAGCGCTTTCCGATGAAAAGCTCGAGATATTCTTTTTCGAGGCGATTAATCTCATCGAGAGCCGATTGTAGGCCTGCGCCAAAGACATTCTCTCCCTGATCGCCAGTGATTAGCTCAATGCGTCTTTTGCGAAGCTTGAAAATAGTGGCTGCTGCTTCGGCTGCCATATCCTCGGGTGATTTATTTTCTACACCCGAACGATCGATCGAAAGCCCATTGTCGCTAGTTGAGATGATGGTTGCACCCACATCCGTAAAAGGGTTGCTCTTGGCGATAGATGCACCCTCAAAAGCGTTGTCGCTAGGGTTTATATCTTCGGTTAGTTGTGGCATTTGTGGCCATTGCAAGATGCGTGAAGGTAGGCTGCTTTTTTGATCCATCACATAAGTCTCAGAAGGGTTTGGCTCGAGCATATAGCTCACCTTTGCCCCAAGAATAGTGTAAAATTCTTTGTCGGTTTGGGCTGCGCCAATTATGCCTAGATACTGCGAGGCATAGCGGGCATAGGTGCCACGTAGGATAACCTCACGCTGCTGGGTGATGGTTACCGCAAGAGTGGTTTGAGGTAGGCTGTACATATTGACAGTCCCAGGGGTGCTTTCTGCTTTGAAGGCTGTTTGTGCGCTGGCTCCACTCGAGAGTGTGCCTAGGGCTAGAGCCATAAGAAACAGTTTTTTCATAGTTTTCAAATATTTTGTTGTTTATAAATTCTATCAAAATTTTTGGTGTGAGCCTCAAATATACTTACTATTTTGTTGTTCACCAAAAATAGAACCATATTACCCTTTTGTTTATTGAGGGTTAGAATTATAGTACTTCTCGAAGATGGATTTCGCTGTGGTTACTGCATCTTGATTTGAATCAAACTCATAGTGATTATTCGAGAGTATCCATTTGCGCTCCATCTCGAACAGTTGTTGATTGATGGTATCGAGATTTTTAGTTTGCCCGCCGTGGATAGTACCCTCTTCTTGCGTGGTGTTCTCACCAGAGGGCGAGAGGGTTGGTGCGTTTGGAGTTGAGTTTTTTAGATGTTCGATAAACGTACTCCAGCGAGGCAGGTAATAATCTTCCAGCATACCACCCCAGGTGCGATGTCCGTAGTCGCGCACTGCGCTAGGCTTTTGAGTCCAAGTCCCAATCAACAGGCGAGCGTTATACTCATAGAGTTTACGGGTCTGAGGATCATCAGAGTAGTTGCGAGCAAAATCCAACCAACGCCCAACGTGGAACATAGGGTGGGTGCTCAACAGGCGGTCTTGTTGAGAGAGTAGCTCCAAAAAGCGAGCGCTCCACTTTTCGAATTCTTCAGTATTTCCGTTTTTGTAGTGCTCCACAAACTCATAGTAAGCCTCACGAGCCAAATCGTCTATATACTGCCTCACTAGATCTACAGCATCATATTGATAAGTCTCACTTTGGGCGAAGCTTTCGGCCTCAGAGAGAAACAACTTAACGCCTTGAGCAAACTCCTTTGGGTCGTAATAGATTTTACATTGACTCCAAGCCGAAGCTGTAATGGCCTCACCCTTTAAAGAGGGAGGAGCGCAGAAAACCGACTCCGAAGGGCGACGACCGCCATCCCATGTGCCATAGATGGTGTTTAAAAATACTTTCCAGCTCTTTTGAAGAGTCTCGTTAGAGGTATTATATCTACGCTTGGCGTAGTGGGCAATCCACTGCTCGAGGTCTAATTCTTCTTGGTGCCAACGCATCTCATTTGCCAAATCGAAAGTCACGGGGTTTACCTCAGTACCCTCGGGGAAAGCTCCAATCCCGACCATAGATCGTGAAGCCTTTGGATCATTTCTTGCGCGCAGAGGTTCGCTAGCGATAGCCTCTAGGCGACCATGCGAACCGATGTTGCCACCCCAGTTGGTGATGTGACCCCACACCCACGGGAAACCCTCGAAACCCTCTCTTTCGTGCCATCTATCCCAATACTCAGCACAGATGTCCACAATAATAGTATGCTCGGGGTTTAGCCCCGAAAGCAAAGCCTTTGAGGGGTTGCCTCCCCAAGACTGAATGACCCATTTGGATCCGGGAGAATTTCTTTGCATTGCGCTCTGCACTCTTCCGGCACACTCTCCAACGTTCAGGTTGCCGCTGTGGCCTCCCTCGTGGAACAGGTCTCCTGCGTAGTAATCCACCTTGCCAAATAGTTTTTCGGAATTGCGGTACCATGCATCTGCGAATTTATCAAACAAAGGATCCGTTGGAGCCAGTAGCAAAGGGCGCTCCAGATCATTCCATGTGCCTTGATTGATAGTCATGGCGGGGTTGTTTAGAAATTGAGGAACCATTCCATAGAAACCCTGAAGCACAGGAGTCATTCCATATTCACGCATGCGAGCGAGAATCTTTTTTTGTAGGGCTAGTTGCGCATCTAGCCAGTGTTGCGGTAGTGGGCCGCCTTCCTTTTCCATATTTCCCATTAAAAGCCACGGCAAGAAAGCGGGGCCTGTGAGAAATTCCAATGCTTGCTCTTTAGTGTAGCCAAATTCTTCGAGAGTCTCTATCCACACTAATTCTGCACCCACCATAGCCAAGGGAGTGGTCACTCCACTCAACGCCATTAGGTCTATTTCTCTTTCCCACTGCTCCCAGCCCCAAAATAGCATAGTGTAGCCAAAGGTGCAGTAATTATAGTTGAATTGCTCTGTGAGGTTGGTTCTGAGAGTTGTGTCAAACTCGGGTAGGGTGCTCGGGAGTTTGACCGCATCGCCACACCACGAAATCGAGGAGTTAAGAGCATATTTCGAATACCAACTCAACCCCCACGCTGCGCTGGTTGGGCGATTGGCGGTGATTTTAAGCTTGTCTGAGTGGCTAGTGATTTGAACGTAGTCAATCGTATCTTCGCTGGGCTCTAACGTAAACTCCACTTTGCTAGAGAGGCCTCCCATGGTGCGCTGAGTGAGCTCCTCGAGATTACGGATTTGTTTTTTAAGATTCTGAGCCGAAAGAGGGGATGCGGCTAATAAAAGAATGAAAAGAGCAATAAAGCAGCGTGTAGTTTTTGTCATAATTAAGGTTAGTGATTTGAATTCAGACAAAAATAACAAATTTTTGTTGATTCTCAAAGGCCCACCTTTTTGACTGTTGTTTTTTCAAAGAGAAAGTGTTATATTTGTAGTTAAAGCAAGAATATTATCTATAAACCAAATTATAATTATGAACAAACTATTCACACTTAAAAGTAATGATTTGAGCGGAGTGGCTCCTATGGCGCAGGTTCACGACGGCTGTGGCGGTGGCAATCTCTCGCCCGAGTTTCATTGGGAAAATGCACCCGAGGGTACCAAGAGTTTCGCTCTAGATATCCACGACAAAGACGCCCCAACGCCTGCTGGATTTTGGCATTGGCTCATCTATAATATCCCTGCCTCGTGCACCTCGCTGCCCACTGGCGCAGGCTCTGCTGATGGCTCACTCTTGCCTGAGGGCGTGGTGCAGTGCGTCAATGATAATGGTGTGGTGGGTTATAGCGGTTGTTATCCGCCCCCAGGCCATGGATGGCACGAATATAAAGCAACTCTCTATGCTCTGGATGTTGAGACTCTAGATGTCCCAGCGAACTTGCCCTGCGGTGGAGTAGGCTTTAATGTTTGGTGCCACACCCTAGGGAAGTGTTCTTTAGTGTTCTACTATCGTAATCTATAGAAAATTTAGCCCTTAGTCGAGCTATATAAAAATATTAGATTCGACTAAGGGCTAAATTGTATCGATAACTGCTTGAGGCTATTTGTTCAACAGGCTGCGAGCTTGCTCTAGAGCGGCGGTAGTGATATTTGCACCCGAAAGCATTTCTGCGATTTTTTCGATGCGATTTTGATCATCGAGGCGCTCAATGTGGGTGCCTCTTTCGTTTTTACTCACATAGAAATGATTCTCCCCCTTGGCTGCAACCTGAGGTAGGTGGGTGATGTTTACCACCTGCATAAATTCGCCCATTTTAACCATGATCTCTCCCATTCGATCGGCAACCTGACCGCTAACGCCGGTGTCGATCTCATCGAAGATGATGGTCGGTAGTTGAGCCGAACGGCTCATTAGATATTTTAGCGCAAGCATCACACGAGAAATTTCACCACCCGAGGCAACGTTTCCTATAGCCTGAGGCGTGGACTGAGCATTGGCGCTAAAGAGGAAATTAACCTCATCGCAACCCAAGCTGTTGCAAGGCGCCTCTTGTATTTGCACCTTTAGTTGAGCATCCTTGATACCAAGGTTTTTAAGCATCTCTATGGTGTGCTTCTCGACAGTATTGGCTGACTTTGATCTGCGTTTACTAATCTGGGCTGCTAGTTTTTCCACTAGTGCCTTTTGAGTCTCAATTTCTTTTTCTAACTCCTCTAGGTTGTTTTGTTGCTGACCC
>CAYJLL010000150.1:0-1582 GCA_964370955.1 uncultured Rikenellaceae bacterium
ACCTACAACACCGAGCGCTACGGCCACTATCACCCTCGCGGACGCAAGAGCGATTTTACTTGGCGTGTGGATGCCTTCGATCGCATGGGACAAGCCGAACTACATAAAATTGGAATGGGAGTTCTCATCGGCTTGGAAGATTGGCGAGTGGACGTAACTATGATGATGCGCCATTTGCGCTATCTGCAAAATAAGTATTGGAAGAGCCGTTACAGCGTGAATTTCCCACGCATGCGCCCCTCTGAAAATGGAGGTTTCCAACCCAATGTGGTGATAAGCGATAGGGAGTTTGCGCAATTGCTTTTTGCAACTCGCATTTTTGACAATGATGTCGATATTTCACTCTCAACACGTGAAAGCCCTGAACTCCGCGATAAACTAGCCCCATGGGGTGTGAGCACTATGAGTGCCGCTAGCCGCACCGAACCTGGAGGTTATTATAGCTACCCTCAGGCTTTGGAGCAGTTTTCTGTTAGCGATGAGCGTAGCGCTGCGGATGTTGTCGAAGCCCTTCGCTCACTCGACCGCCAAGGAGTATGGAAAGACTGGGATAGGGCGTATAATCTTTAGGTGTGAGGCGCAGGTGTAACAATTCTGAGAGCTTATACAAAAAAGCAGGGCGAAAGGTGCGAGCCGCACACGCGCAATTGTTTTAATCGATAATAAAAAGCAGGGCTTCCCCCCGCGGAAGCCCTGCTCATATGAAAGTGAGCAGTTCTTACCGCAAGCTTTCGCAAAAAACCAAAATACGCCCTCCTTGGGTATCTCGCTCCTTGCATGAAGTGCACACATTAAGCGAGATAAAACCGCCTTGGAGCAGAGCGAAAGCTTAGTCTAAGAAAATAATCGCCCTAATGCAAGGGGCACACACAAACCAATGAACACACAACGCTACATACGTCAGATAAATGTCCCTGAGTTGGGCGAAAGCGGACAAGAGAAGCTTAAAAACAGCTCTGCTCTAATAGTCGGAATTGGAGGTTTGGGGGGCTACACCGCCGAGCTCCTAGTGAGGGCTGGTGTGGGGAGAGTGGGGATAGTGGATTGTGACACTGTCAACATCAGCAACCTGCCCCGTCAGATACTCTACACTAGCGATGATTTAGGTTTGAGCAAGGTTGAGTGTGCGATAAAGAAACTCCAAGCAGTGAACCCTGAGGTAATAATCGAGGGGTATTCGCTACGCTTGATTAGTGAAAATGCTGCTGAGATTGCCTCGAAATACGATCTGATTATTGACGGTACAGATAATCTCGAGACACGCTACTTGCTAGATCAGACCGCCTCTGAGCTCAATAAGCCCTATATCTACGGAGCGATTGAGGGCTTCGTGGGGCAAGCCTCTGTGTTCCATCACCGTGGAGCGGGCTCCTACTGCGAACTATTTCCCAAGGAAACCTCAAGCGAAAGAATCACTCCGCCATCTGTTATCAACGCCACAGCCGCCATCATTGGGGCTATTCAAACAAACGAGGCGATAAAAATAATCATCGACCACCCCAATACTCTATCTGGCAAGCTTCTAAGGATAGATAGCCGTGATTATCAATTCAACATTTTTGAGCTTTAGGGCGCAAAACTA
>CAYJLL010000150.1:1592-4722 GCA_964370955.1 uncultured Rikenellaceae bacterium
GTGTTTTTATCAAAAAAGATATATCTTTGTATGTCTGTGGTTTTTTGTTCTCATACCTAAAAGCCCAGCATGTTATACTAATAAAACACACTTCACGATGAAAACGAGTACAACACTCATGCGAGCATCGCTCATAGCATTGTTCCTAACTAGCCAAATCACCTCGGCTCTTCCTCCGCTACACACCTCGCAGGAGAATAAAGTACAAGACAAAGCTAATGGTTACACGGATTTCAACCGAGCCATGGTGTTTATGCGTGCACGTGTAAAGAAAAGTAGCGCAGGTCTTAATTCTACAAAGCCTCTCAAGATTAGTTCGACTATCTCTTCTCGACAAAATTATGTTGTGGATTGCTATGGACTAAGCACCACCATTGACTTGGGGCAAACAAACAGTGTCTCAACTAGCGTTGATCAGGGTTGGCTCAGTGTGTCGAGCACTAACAACAATGGCGAGGCATCCTTAGAGATAAACATCACTCCTAACCCCTACTCACAGAGCCGCACTGCTAACGTTGTGGTGCAAACGGATCAGATCAAAAACATCATCCTTATCACCCAACTTTCTCTTGACGAGGTAGAGGACTATAACGAGGACGAGCAAATTCAATACGACAACTATGAATTCGACTCGAAGAACTATGAGTATGGCGAGGATGGCTACAAGTACGACAAGCAGGATAACTATGAGTATGGCAAGGACGTAACCTTTAACTTCGGGGGTGGTAATAAAAAAGACGATACCCAAACGCAATACAACCAACAGGACAATCAACAGCAAGATGATGTTCTCTATGAGTTTGAAGACGAACTAGAGGAACTGGGAGTGGGCGAAGAAAGCACACAGGAAAGCACACAGGAAAGCACACAGGAAAGCACACAGGAAAGCACACAGCAAAATACGCAAGAGGATGCGCAAGAGAACTTTCCCGAGAGCAACAACGAGCAGATAATTGCAGAGGAACTCGATCATCAGAACAACTACGGCATGGCATACAGCGATGGCGAGGTGAGAGAGATAATGCGCAGCACAAAGGCCAACCCTTTTAATTTGATTATTCTTGGCGACGGGTTCACCAGTGAGGACAATGTAGTTGGAGGTACTTTTGACAAGGCTGCAAACTCCATTGTGAACTATTTCTTCAATACTCCGCCTTTTGACGCCTACAAAGAATACTTCTCGGTATTTGTTGTCTATGCCAATTCGGTGCACCGAGGTGCGGATCCTCACCCCTCACAAAACACCCACAACACTGTATTCAACTCCTCCTATGGTAATTGGGGTACAGACAGACTACTAGTTGCCAACAACCAGCAGAAAGTCGATGAATATGCCTCAAAGGCAGCCAGCAAACCTGACGCAGTGATAGTATTGGTTAATTCCACAAAACACGGCGGTTCGGGTGGTGCAATTGCAACAGTAGCACTCAACCAAGACACTGGCGATGTTGTGATCCATGAGGTCGGTCACCTTTTTGGTCTAGCAGATGAATATATCGACGACAACTATGCCTACAGCACCAATCGCCAACGCAGCCAAGCGGCAGCTTTGCCCAACTTGGATATTACCAACGATCCACTGAGGGTAAAGTGGAAGCATTTTATCGGCCGCCCAGGTTATGAGGATGTTGGAGTGTTTGAGGGTGGTTATTATTTCTCCACTGGGGTGTGGCGTTCTAGCTATGGAGGAATGATGAGAGACCATAGCCCTAGCACTGCCTTTAACGCTATCTCGAGAGAAACCATCGTTAAGGTGTTGAAAGATGGTGCTGGCGAAAGCTATAATTTCGATGAATTTCTCAGAAAAGACGACAACAGCTTCCGCAACGATGCTCGTTCATTCACTTTCTAGCCCCAAATCACCCCTCTCAGGGACAGCACGGCCAAAAGGCAACATATTTTTAAGCACAAAAAAACTAAAATACATACTCAAACAATGAAAAAAACTATCCTAGCAGCACTAGCCACCATCGCTCTTATGGGGTGTAGTGAGAAAAAAAATGAGCTGCCACGCATTGGCGTTGTTGGTATTGGAGTCGAGTGTTCGACTTTCTCGCCAGCTCGCACCACCATTGATATGTTCCGCCCCAAGGAGGGTGAGGCTATCCTCAAGGGCTATCCTTTCTTTGAAAGCGACACCACTCTACGCTCACGTGCGCAATGGATTCCGACCATAACAGCATGGACAACTCCAGGGGGAATGGTCACTCGTGGATGCTACGACACACTAGTAAACCGTTCGCTGGAGCTACTAAAGGCAGGAATGCCCTATGACGGACTATTTTTTGATATTCACGGAGCAATGAGCGTTGAGGGCGTAGATGATCCCGAAGGCGATTATATCCTAAAAATCAGGGAGCTTGTTGGCGATGATGTGATTATTTCGGCTTCGATGGATCCTCACGGCTGTGTGTCACATCGTTTGGCTGAGAGCGTAGATTTGATTACCTCGTATCGTATGTCGCCCCACGAGGATAGATATATCTCTCGCCACAGAGCAATCACAAACCTACTGGAGAGATTCGAAAACAACCTTGGCAAACCAAAATACAAAGCGTGGGTGAAGGTTCCGATTTTGCTTCCTGGAGAGAAAACCTCAACCCGTGTTGAGCCTGGAAAGTCACTCTACAAAGCAATCGAGCCTATCGAGGCACAAGAAGGAGTAGTGGATGCTGCCATCTGGATGTCTTACCCTTGGGCTGATGAACCTCGCAACCATGGCGTGGTGATGGTCGTTGGCGATGACAAAGCGCAAGTAGAGAAGGGCGCAAAAGAGCTGGCTCAGAAATTCTGGGATGCAAAAGATAAATTCGAGTTCGTGGCTCCAACCGCAACCCTAGAGGAAGTGTTGGTCGAGGCTCTAAAATCTGACAAAAAGCCCTATTTCATCAGCGACATGGGCGATAACCCAACAGCAGGTGGCGCAGGCGATGTGAGTTGGACTCTTGCAAGACTCCTCGAGCGCAAGGAGTTCAAGAAAGCAGGCGCAAAGCGCATAATCTATGCCTCTATCCCTGGCCCCGAGGTAGTTGAGAAAGCTATCAAGGCTGGCATAGGCGCAAAAGTAAAAGGCAAGCTTGGTGCTATGGTAGATGCTCGCTATCAAGGTCCCATTGAGATAGAGGGCACT
>CAYJLL010000151.1:0-4712 GCA_964370955.1 uncultured Rikenellaceae bacterium
TTGTGTATTTGAACTTCTTGAGGTCATCCACCGTTAGAATGTTCATTTTATAGAGAACATCAACCCACTCTAGCGGGATGCCTTCTGCCATAAACTCCTCAGGAGTAGATTTTTGTAGGCGTTTCTCGGGGCGCATCTGAGGGAAGAATAGCACGTCTTGAATCGAGCTTTGACCCGTCATAAACATTGTGAGGCGGTCGATACCAATACCCATGCCCGAACAAGTTGGCATACCATACTCCAGTGCACGCACAAAGTCCATATCAATAAACATAGCCTCGTCATCGCCCTTGGCCGATAGCTTAAGTTGGTCTTGGAAGCGATCCAATTGGTCGATAGGGTCGTTCAGCTCCGAATAAGCATTTGCAAGCTCCTTGCCACACACGAATAGCTCGAAACGCTCGGTTAGGTTCGGGTCGTTGCGGTGACGCTTGGTTAGAGGCGACATTTCGGTGGGGTAGTCCATGATGAAAGTTGGTTGAACTAGTAGATCTTCGCATTTCTCACCAAAGATAGCATCGATAAGTTTTCCAACACCCATAGTGTCGTCAACTTCAATGTTTAGTCGCTGACACTCAGCGCGGAGTTCGCTCTCGCTCTTACCCGTAATATCAAAACCAGTGGCTTGCTTGATTGCGTCGGTCATCGAAAGGCGTTGGAATGGAGCTTTGAAGTCTATCTCTTTGCCTTGGACCATCACCTTGGTGGTGCCATGAAGCGCAAGAGCAACTTTTTCTATCATCTCCTCAGTGAATTCCATCATCCAAAGGTAGTCTTTATATGCGACATAAATCTCCATCACCGTGAACTCAGGGTTGTGAGTTCTATCCATTCCCTCGTTGCGGAAATCCTTAGCAAACTCATAAACACCCTCAAAACCTCCGACAATCAGACGCTTAAGGTAAAGCTCGTTGGCAATACGCAGGTAAAGCTGGGTGTCGAGAGTGTTGTGGTGGGTGATAAACGGACGTGCTGCAGCACCTCCTGGAATTGGTTGAAGGATAGGAGTCTCAACCTCTAGGTAGCCTTTGGAGTTGAAGAAATCACGCATTGTGCTGATGATTTTTGTGCGCTTAATAAAAGTGTCACGCACCTCAGGATTTACGATCAAATCCAAATAACGCATACGATAGCGCTGCTCTGGATCGCTGAAAGCATCGTAGGTCACCCCATCTTTTTCCTTTACAATTGGAAGTGGACGAAGCGACTTGCTTAGCACCGTGAATTTTTGAGTATGAATTGATAGTTCGCCACTTTGAGTGGTGAAAACGTAACCCTCTACTCCGATAATATCCCCGATGTCAAGGAGCTTTTTAAATACAGTGTTATAAAGAGTTGCGTCACCCTCGGGGCATACATCATCACGCTTGATATAGCATTGAAGTTTGCCCGATAGGTCTTGAATCTCGAAGAAACTAGCCGAACCCATGATTCGTCGGCTCATAATACGACCCGCGATTACCACAGAGGGTTTGTTCTCGACCTCTTGTGGAGATAGCGCACGAATGTCGGCGATTGAGTGATCCACAGGGAAAAGTGCTGCTGGATAGGGGTCTATGCCCAATTGGCGAAGTGCATCAAGCGAGCCACGGCGTACTATTTCTTGTTCAGAGAGTTGTTGTTGAAGTTCCATAGTGATTATAGATATGCTTAAAATTGCTTAATATGCTGCAAAAGTATAAAAAAAATGCGAGAAAAGGCCTTTGATTCGGGAATAATTTGTATCTTTACGCTTTGAAATGAACATGTGGGAGATCTAATTCCTCCCAAATTTAAACGGAAATTGATGAGTGATAATTTTGAACAACTAGAAGCAGGGTCAGAAAAGATCCTGAAGGTAAATATCGAGCAAGAGATGAAGACTGCCTATATCGATTATTCGATGTCGGTTATTGTTTCGCGTGCTCTTCCCGATGTGCGTGATGGTTTGAAGCCAGTTCACAGGCGTGTCCTCTATGGTATGAGCAATGAGCTTTCTCTTTACTCAACCAAGCCCTATAAGAAATCTGCTCGTATTGTCGGAGACGTTCTGGGTAAGTTTCACCCTCATGGTGACAGCTCAGTATATGATGCGATGGTACGTATGGCGCAAAGATGGTCGCTTAGATACCCCCTAGTGGATGGTCAAGGTAACTTCGGTTCTGTCGATGGCGACTCGCCTGCGGCGATGCGTTATACGGAGGCTAGAATGCAGAAAATAACAGACGAGGTGATGGCGGATATCGACAAGGATACAGTCGATATGACCCTGAACTTTGACGATACCACCCTAGAGCCAACTGTGCTCCCAACAAAGATTCCATTGCTACTGGTGAATGGTGCTTCGGGTATTGCGGTGGGTATGGCAACTAATATGCCTCCTCACAACCTTTCGGATACTATTGACGCTACGTGTGCATATATCGACAATCCAGATATTGAAGTGGATGAGTTGATTCCAATAATCAAAGCTCCCGACTTCCCAACCGGCGGTATTATCTACGGCTACGAGGGAGTGAGAGAAGCCTATCGTACAGGGCGTGGTCGAGTGGTAATGCGTTCGAAGGTTGATATTGAGACTACTGCAACTGGTCGTTCGTGTATTGTGGTGACCGAAATCCCCTATCAGGTCAATAAGGCTGAGATGATCAAGAAGATCGCCGATATGATCAACGACAAGAAGTTGGAGGGTATTTCCTATATCAACGATGAGTCAGATCGTAACGGTATGCGTATTGTGATGATCCTAAAGACTGATGCTGTTGCTTCGGTGGTTCTCAATAACCTATATAAATATACGCCGCTTCAAACAGCTTTCTCTGTGAATAATATCGCTTTGGTTGATGGACGTCCCCGTCCGCTGAACCTAAAGCAGATTGTAAAATACTTCGTCAAGCACCGTCATGATGTGATCTTGCGTCGCACACGCTATGATTTGGAGCAGGCACAAAAACGTGCTCATATCCTTCAGGGTCTGTTGATTGCTCAAGATAATATTGACGAGGTGATCAAGATCATCCGTGCAGCATCAACCCCAGATCAAGCCAAGCAGAATTTGATAGCTCGCTTTGAACTCTCGGAGGTGCAAGCTCAGGCTATTGTAGATATGCGTTTGAGAGCCCTAACAGGACTAGAGCGTGATAAACTTCAAGCAGAATACGACGAGCTGATGCGCCAGATTAACCACTTCAATGAGCTTCTATCTAATGTTGAGATGCAGATGCAGCTTATCAAAGACGAACTATTGGAGGTGAAAGCGAAATATGGCGATGAGCGTCGTAGTGATATTGAATTCTCGGCAGGTGAGTTTAATCCAGAGGACTTCTATGCTGACGATGAAGTGGTAATCACCATCTCTCACCTAGGCTACATCAAACGTACGCCACTGACCGAATATCGTACTCAAAGCCGTGGAGGCGTGGGCTCAAAAGGCTCGGCGACTCGAGATGAGGACTTCATTGAGCATATCTATGTAACTACCATGCACAACACCATGCTGTTCTTTACAGAGAATGGTCGTTGTTTCTGGCTTAAAGTATATGAAATACCCGAGGGAAATAAAATCTCTAAGGGTCGTGCAATTCAGAATGTTATCTCTATTGAACCCAACGACAAAGTGCGTGCCTATATCAATGTGCGTCGCTTGACAGACACTGAGTATATTAACAATAACTATATTGTGATGTGTACTCGCGATGGTATCATCAAGAAAACTCTTTTGGAGGCCTACTCTCGTCCTCGTACTAATGGTGTGAATGCTATCACCATCAAAGAAGGAGACCAACTAATCGAGGCTCGTTTGACTTCGGGTAGCTCGGAAATTGTCTTGGCAGCAATGGGTGGTAAATCAATTCGCTTTAGCGAGGAGAAAGTACGTGCCATTGGTCGTACTGCCGCTGGTGTGCGTGGTATGATGCTTGATGAGGGAGACCAGCTGGTGGGTATGCTAACAGTGGAGCCAGATCAGCAAAGCGAGATCCTTGTTGTCTCGGAAAATGGATATGGTAAACGTACTAACATTGACGAGTATCGCACTCAAAGCCGTGGTGGTAAGGGTGTTAAAACCATTCAGGTGACCGAAAAAACAGGTAAACTGATCTCAATCCAGACTGTGACCGATGATAATGACCTTATGATTATCAATCGCTCAGGACTCACTATCCGCACTCCAGTTGAAGAAATTCGCCTAACGGGTCGTGCAGCACAAGGGGTGAAGGTTATCAACCTGCGCAGCACAGATTCAATCGCTTCGGTGGTGGCAGTTCCAAAATCAGAGGAAGAAGAAAACCTTGAAGGTGTATCACCAGAGGGAGCTCAAACTGAAGGTGCAACAGTGGCAACAACTGAGACTCCAGAAAACACAATACAAACACAAGAATAACAAAGTAAAACTTAATAAACTCATAAACGCTATGAAAAAATTAATTCTTTCAGCAGTAGCACTTTCAGCGCTGACTGTTTCTTTCGCCCAAAACAAAGATCTTGAAAAGCTAGAAAAAGCTCTCGAGAAAAACGATGCAACAATCGCTGATGCAAAAAAAGCTACAACAGCAGCACCTTGGATAATGCGTGCAGATATCTTCATTGATATGGCAAATGTGTATACCAAGAATCTTATCCCAGGTTTCGGTCTAACTCAAATTCAAGAAACTATTGGTGCGCCAAGCTCTTCGAACGAAGTAGAATACAAAGGCGTGAAGTACATGCAACACAGCTACCCACAGGTTGATGTA
>CAYJLL010000152.1:0-4644 GCA_964370955.1 uncultured Rikenellaceae bacterium
GGCATCTTTCTCGTAACCCACATTCACGAATGCTGCATTGAGCCCCCCCATAATCTTACGCACACGTCCTATATATATATCGCCAACAGAGAATCCCACACCCTCACGATCTTGGTTTAATTCTACCAAGCGACCATCCTCCAACAGGGCGATATTAATCTCGGCTCCCTGTGAATGTATAATTAACTCTTTGGTCATTTCTCTAAAAATTATTCTCTCTCTAAAATTTCACCAGGTCGCAGATCTATAAAATCTCCCCTGGGTAATGTCTCTAAATTTATTTACTACTCTACTTAGTCTTAATTCTCTTTAACTCCAGCAGCAAATATTGTGCTAGGTTAAGTGATTGAAAAATTCCGCCTCAGATTCATCGGATTCTCCCTTACACATGACCTCGCTTAAATAAAGAAACCTAAAGAGGGCATGCCTTATTGTGCAAGGGTGCTTATCTTTAGGTTTTTTTATCCTGTTCGACTCTTTTTTTATCTAAAGTATAGACTCTATTTTAAAAGTAGCGAACTTGTTGTGTTGTTTTGATCGTCACTTGCACTTTTGATACTATGGGAAACCAAAGGAAAATCCCAATTCAAAACAAGTTAATTCAAAATCAATAAAGAAGCTTGTTTTTTTATCTAAATATAGGCTTGGCCGCTTAGACAAAAAAAGCTAGATTATTTCTTCTTCTTGTGACGATTCTTTCTTAGTTGCTTTTTGCGTTTGTGAGTCGACATCTTATGTCTTTTTCTCTTCTTACCACTTGGCATAGTTTTAGTCCTCCCTAGTTTTAATGGTTAATATTTTTGTTTGTCTTTATTTCTTGTCACCTCCAGCTTGTACGTCTGCCACAAAACTCTTTGATGGCTTGAACGCAGGAATGTTGCGAGCAGGGATAGTGATGGTGGTGTTTTTAGTTATATTGCGAGCCTTCTTCTCAGAACGACGCTTAACGATGAAACTACCAAAACCACGTAGGTAAACGTTCTCGTCGTTTTTCATCGAATCCTTCACTGTGTCCATAAAAGACTCAACTACTTGAAGGATTTGGGCCTTCTCGATACCAGTATTTTTAGCAATCTTGCTAACAATTTCTGCCTTTGTCATAATAAATTTTAAAATTAATTGTCTATTTTCTTTCCGCGCCCTTTTCGCCCAAAATTCGGGTCTTAGGGAGTGCAAAGATAGTACAAATTATTTAATTACAATAGGTAATGAAAATTTTTTATTCAAATTCAACCAATAAAGCTCCTTTAGGCACTGCTGCACCTTGCTCAACTTTAACCTCTTTGACCACTCCATCAATAGGAGAGGCATAGGTATTGGACATCTTCATCGCATTGAAAGTCAAAAGCGGATCTCCCTTTTTAACACTCTCCCCTGCCTTGACAATCACCTGGGTAATTGTTCCGGGAATATAGGAAAGTATCATCTTTGGGTTTGGTCTAGACCACGGTTTTCGGTTTTTATAACTCTCAGTCAGGGTCGTTTGGTAGGTCCCATCTTCGGTTTTTAAAAAACTATCACTCATTATTTTAGTATTTTTCTCTTTAAGTTCTGTATTGATTGAATTGATTAAAATGGAGGCAAGCCGTGCTTTTTGTTAGGCGTTGCTACCACTTTATTTTTCGACACCTCAAGAGCGTGAACCAAATAGTCACGAGTTTGCTCAGGGGTAATCACCGCATCTACATAGCCTTTTGATGCTGCAACATAAGGATTTGCAAATTTCTCTTTATATTCCTCGATTTTAGTAGCGCGCATCGCAACTGGATCTTCAGCTCCCATGATATCCTTGCGGAAGATGATGTTAGCAGCACCCTCTGGACCCATCACAGCAATCTCTGCACTTGGCCATGCGAACACAAAATCAGCCTGAAGGTGACGAGAGTTCATCGCGATGTAACCTCCACCGTAAGCCTTACGAAGGATAACAGTAATACGTGGAACTGTAGCCTCTGAGTAAGCGTAAAGAATCTTAGCACCGTGGCGAATCACACCAGCATGCTCTTGATCCACACCTGGAAGGTAACCTGGAAGGTCCTCTAGGGTTACAATTGGAATATTGAATGAATCGCAGTAACGGATAAAGCGGGCTGCTTTGTCTGAGCTGTCGCAATCAAGTACACCTGCCATAACCAAAGGCTGGTTAGCAACGAAACCAACAGTGCGGCCGTCGATCTTACCAAAACCAATCACGATATTTGGTGCAAATAGCTCCATTACCTCGAAGAAATCGCTATCATCTGCAATCGAGCGGATAACCTCTCTCACATCGTAAGGCTTGGTTGGGTCGGCTGGCACTATCTCCGCCACGTCTACCTTCGCCTTAGGCTCAGCTGGCTCTGTACATGGAGTACCGCAGTCGTTGTTGTGGGGTACAAGAGAAAGAAGTTTTTTGATCTGAGCAAAACACTCCGCCTCGTCATTTGCGAAGAAGTGAGCGTTACCAGTTTTCTCACAGTGAACTTTAGCACCACCAAGCTCTTCCATCGAGATCTCCTCGCCCAAAACGGTTTTAATAACCTCAGGACCAGTGATAAACATCTTAGAGGTCTGATCAACCATAAATACATAGTCAGTCAGTGCTGGTGAATACACCGCACCTCCAGCACAAGGGCCAAGGATTACAGACAGCTGAGGGATAACACCCGAAGCCATAGTATTGCGGTAGAAAATCTCACCATAACCAGCCAAAGCGTTCACACCCTCTTGGATGCGAGCTCCACCCGAGTCGTTGATTCCGATACATGGGATACGGTTAGCTAGGGCATAATCCATAACTTTGGTGATCTTGCGAGCGTGGCTCAATCCTAGCGATCCGCCAAAAACGGTAAAGTCTTGAGCGTAGATAGCCACTGGGCGACCATCGATTTTACCAGTTCCAACAACAACACCATCGGCAGCTAGCTCGCGGCTCTGCATACCAAATTCGGTTGCTGAGTGTTGGATAAACATATCAAATTCATGGAAACTACCCTCGTCCAAAAGCGCATCGATACGCTCACGTGCGGTTAGTTTACCCAATGATTTTTGCTTTTCGATAGCAGCCTCGCCACCTCCGAGCTTCACTTTCTCAGCGCGAGAGGTGAGTTGCTCAATTTTAGTATTAACTTTCATATCTTAGTGTTTTTTATATATGTGCAGGTTAAATTAGCTGTAAAACATTATGGCAAAGGTAAATATTTTTTTTACTTTTTCAGCATTTACCCTTAACAATTTGTTAATATTACATTAAAAACAGCCCTAGGAGCGATTAAAAATAGTTCTACGAGAGTGGGGGAAAAATATTTTGGCAATATAAATTAAATGGCGTATCTTTGGCACCATAAATGCGCATGAAGCATCCACGCTCATGAACATATTAATAATAGAATTTACTATAAACCTTTAAAAACAAATAAAAATCAAAATGGGACAAATCGTAAAAGTTCACGCCCGTGAGATTATTGACTCACGTGGAAATCCAACAATCGAAGTAGAAGTAACAACTGCATGTGGCGCATTCGGTACAGCTGCTGTACCATCGGGTGCATCAACTGGCGAGAATGAGGCTCTTGAGCTTCGTGACGGCGACAAAGCTCGCTTCCTTGGTAAGGGTGTTTTGAAAGCTGTTGAGAACGTAAACGAGCTTATCGCTAAAGAAATCATCGGCATGGAAGTTACTGACCAAGTTGGTATCGACAAGGCTATGCTTGCACTTGATGGCACTAAAACCAAATCTAAATTGGGTGCTAACGCTATCCTAGGTGTTTCTCTAGCGGTTGCTAAGGCTGCTGCTGATCTTCTTGGCATGCCTCTTTACCGCTACATCGGTGGTACTAACGCTAAGACTCTTCCAGTTCCTATGATGAACATCATCAACGGTGGTTCTCACTCTGACGCTCCTATCGCGTTCCAAGAGTTTATGATCCGTCCAGTTGGTGCTCCAACTTTCCGTGAGGCTTTGCGTATGGGTGCTGAGGTATTCCACGCATTGAAGAAAGTACTTCACGACCGCAACCTATCGACTGCAGTAGGTGACGAGGGAGGTTTTGCTCCTGCGCTCAACGGTACTGAGGACGCTCTTGAGAGCATCATCAAAGCTATCGAGGCTGCTGGTTACAAAGCTGGTTCTGATATCACTATCGGTCTTGACTGTGCTGCTTCTGAGTTCTACTCAAACGGCATCTATGACTACTCGAAATTCGAGGGTGCTAACGGTGCTAAGCGCACATCGGCTGAGCAAGCTGCTTACATGGCTGAACTAGTTGAGAAATTCCCTATCGATTCTATCGAGGACGGTATGGACGAGAACGACTGGGACGGTTGGAAAATCCTTACCGACACTATCGGCGACAAGTGCCAGTTGGTTGGTGACGATTTGTTCGTAACTAACGTTGATTACCTACAGAAAGGTATCGAGACTGGTTGCGCTAACTCTATCCTAATTAAAGTTAACCAAATCGGTACTCTTACCGAAACTCTTGATGCAATCGAGATGGCACACCGCGCTGGTTACACTTCAGTTACTTCTCACCGTTCAGGCGAGACTGAGGACGCTACTATCGCTGATATCGCAGTTGCAACTAACTCTGGTCAAATCAAGACTGGTTCTATGAGCCGTTCTGACCGTATGGCTAAGTACAACCAACTTCTTCGCATCGAAGA
>CAYJLL010000153.1:0-4592 GCA_964370955.1 uncultured Rikenellaceae bacterium
CTTCCTGTGATTGGCCGTTTGAATATTTTCAACGGCATGAGCATTGAGGCTGGACTTTCGTTCAACTTTCTGACCTATGCCAAAATAGTCGATGGCAAAGCTGTTTATGGTAATGCAAAGCTGACTATAATGGATCAGATGAACAAGCTTGACCTAGCTATCCCTCTTGGCGTAAACTATCTCTTTGGCGACCGCTATGAGCTTGGGCTTCGCTATGATCTTTCGATGATACGTGTGTACAAGAACAACGACAACCGTGCTCGCAACTCTAACCTATCGCTAAACCTACGCTACCGCCTGTAGAGTCATCGGCGAACAGTCATTAGCAAAAAAACTCTCCACCTGCTTTTTAAATAGAGCAAGTGGAGAGTTTTTTATTTTCAATCACAAGAATTAGAAAAATTTCATTAACTTTGTTATAAACAAACCCTTAACTATTAATCTCTACAAATTTATGAAAAGAACACTCCTTATCCTTGCCCTTGCGCTGGGCTCTTTGAGCAGTATGGCTCAACAAAACTGGCTGTGGCCCATCTCGGAGCAACGCTCTGGCGAGAACATTATCTACGCTCCGCAGAGCTTTATTGATGGGGAGCTAAATTTTGACGATCTATTTATTGGCGCACCCCATGGTGCGGTGGTGGTTGCTCCTGCGGATGGAGTAATACAAGATGTAGGAGCGAGTTATGACCATACGTTAGTGAAAGGCGAATTTTGGGGTTTTGAGGTTGGCAAAACTTTCAATTCGGGTTTAGCTGATGTGAGAAAGAGCGCAGAGGGAAAATTCAATCCGCAATTTATCAATGGATTTATTGGAATTTCGCTGGGCGATGGGCTAATGCTACATATAAACGGACTGGAGGGTGACAAAGTGTTCAAGACGGGGCAGAAAATCATGCGTGGCGATACGCTCGGCACAGTGGCATACACTTTTCATAAAGTTCCCGAACCCTCGATTAGCATTGCGACGAGCCAACACACCATACCCGCCGACCCAATGGCGCCCTTTGGGCTAAAAAGCTCATTTATCCCTGCCAAAAAAGTCGAAAAGATTGACTCTATTACCAAGGCACAGGCTAAAGAAGACCTCGACATACTATTTGGTGCGACCCAAGAGCTACTGCCAACTCTTGGCTATCTAGCAACCCCTCAGGAGTTTTTGGCACTCAAAAAAGAGCTCGAAATGATGATTGACACCACCAGTGCCACGCAAACCAGCACTGGGTATTTCCGAAGTCAAGTGCTTCGCCGCTTCAACCAAGTGATCCACGACAGCCATATCTACGTTTTCCCCTACAACTGGGAGGACTCTCACTACCACGCTACTCAACCACAAGCCTTTCTTGGCTGGGAGAAAGATACCCTAAGGTTATATGTTTCCACGCCCAAGTTCAGCGAGCACATAGGTAAGCAGGTGATAGAGTATAACGGAATGACGGCAGATTCGGCTCGAAAAATTGCTCAAAGAAAGATAACGAGCTATGATGCCGATGTGCGCTCAATGATTGATTTCTCTCTCGCCTTTAATACTTTTCCTATAGGGGGCAAGGGTGATAATATGGATTTGGACGTGCTCTTTGCTGATAGCACACGGGTTCTTATCCCCCAGCAGCGGGGCTATTTGATGGAGCTCCAAGACGCAGTCAAATATCTAAGGCACAATAGCCACAGCAGTGGGTGGGCGAGCCGTATGCTCAATGATTCGACAGCACTACTGGAGCTTTCGACCTTCTCGCTGAACCAAGTGGCGGTAGATGATATTGGCAAATTTGTGGACAGCGTCCAAAGAGCGGGCATAGATAATTTAATAGTGGACGTGCGCAATAACCCTGGGGGTAATATAGTAGCTCTCGAAAAAATCTTCTCCTACTTTGCCACCGACACCACCCACCTACACACTTATAGCCACGTCAAGCGTATCGCAGGGTATAAATACCTCGACTATTCGCTCAGTTACACTGGTATCGACACCATTTTCGCCGAATTTTCCCCCATAGAGGGCAAAGAAGGTTTCTACGCTAATTACAACCAAAAGAGTGTTATGCCCGACAGCGTGGTAAACTACACGGGGAGACTCTATGTGCTTACCAACGAACGCTCAGTGTCGGCAGCCACCGAGTTTGCAGGCTACGCCGTGCGTGCTCATCGTGGGGTGGTCATAGGGCGAGAAACCCAGTCGGCGTACCACTACCTAACAGCAATGAAATATGCAGATATTCGCCTACCCAACTCCACCGCCACCATACGCATACCGATGGTTGAACAGTGGTTCGACACAGTAGTCAATGAGCGTGTACCCTTTGGGCGAGGGGTGATTCCCGATTATGAGATTCGCCTTACGCACGATGAACTGCTCTCACGCACCGAAGGAGACACTATTTTAAACAAGGCACTAGAGTTAATCGCTCAGGGGGTTTATTTATCAGAAACAAATCCTTTTGATGTTGTTATTTCACAAGAAGACGAGGCAAAGAAAACCGCTTCACCTTGGATGTGGCTTGCACTTGGAGGCGGAATCCTTTTGTTGTTGATTGCCGCTCGCAGGCTCAATCACAAAAGCACCAGTTTGACAGAGAATTTTTCGGTTAAAGACACTAAAGAAGATTAATTTCATTAGAACACAAACAATCTCTGATTTGCTACCCCCCACGAGAGATGCGTATCTTAAGCTACACTACCCCTCCCGCAGGCGTTCGATTGCGAGGGTTGAATTGTTTTATCAGGCGACTCGAAGTAAGTAATACAAAAAAATTTATACCTTTGTAGTCGTTGCAGAAAAGTCAGATAAAATCTAACCTAAAACATATTATGAAAAAACTACTTCTACTACTTGCCATTGTATTTGTTGCACCCTTTGCGCACAAGGCAATGGCGCAAAACGACCTACCAACCAAAGATGGATGGAAATTGGCATGGCACGACGAATTTGATGGCCGCAAGCTCGACACCACAAAATGGGTGAAAATTGGACGCGGCCCGTCGGATTGGAACAATTTTATGGCTCCTTACAAAGAACTTTATTCTGTCAAAAAGGGAATGCTAACCCTGCGTGGCATTGAAAATAAAAAACACAAGGCGGACACAGCGCAATTTCTAACTGGAGGTGTTTTCACCAAAGGCAAGATGGGTTTTAATAACGGACGCATTGAGATTTACGCCAAGCTTGACAATGGTCAAGGTTTCTGGCCTGCGATTTGGATGCTACCAGAGGTGCGCAACGGATGGCCTGACGGAGGTGAGATTGATATTATGGAACACCTAAACTTCGATTCTATCATCTACCAAACCATACACACCGTCTACACGCTAAAGCACGGCATCAAAGACAATCCTCGCAGCGGAAACACAGGCCCTTTCAAATATGGCGACTGGAACCTCTATGCGTTGGAGATGACTCCCGATGAGTTGATTTTCTTTATCAACGACAAGATCACTCACCGCTACCCTCGCATTGAGACCGACATCGAACAGCAATATCCCTTTGCCAACGAACCTTTCTACCTACTTATCGACGCTCAACTTGGGGGTTCATGGGTTGGAAAGGTAGATCCAGCTGACCTACCCGTGGAGATGAAAATCGACTGGGTGCGTTGGTGGGTAAAAGAGTAAGTGCGAGCCGCACGGGCAATAATTAATGGGGCGTAATAAGACCCTAGCAGGGCTCACGCTCTGAAAAGACACAGTTCGAGCCAATACAAATAGCCGCGCGTACCGCCCCCCAACGGGGAGCGCGGCTGCCCAAGGGCAAGCCTTACCCTCCCCTGCGGTACGCTTCTGTTGAAACAGCATTCATTTGACTCGAACTGTGCCTCTAATGAGAGCTAAACAAAAAAGAATGCTCCTTGGTACTGAGCTTCCAACAGAACACGTGTTGAACGTAAGTGAAATCGCTCTGTTGGAAGTGCAGTACCATGAAGAAAAAAGCTAACCGCAGGGGTTAGAGGGCGTGTATACGCCTTCTTCGCAAGGAGCCAACACAAATAGCTGCACGGGCAATGGCGTGAGATAAATAATCGCCCAGTGCGGGCACGCACAGCCGCGCGTACCGCCCCTCACGGATGCTGCGCACTTACAAAAGAAGAAAAACGAAATTAAACAACATAAAAAAAATGCAATTCACAGCAGAAATTATTGCCCAATTCTTGGGTGGCACTATAGAGGGCGACCCTAAAGCTATGGTCACTACGGTTGCTAAGATCGAAGAGGCTTCATCAGATGCTCTAGTATTCTTGAGTAATCCAAAATATGAGGAATACCTCTATAGTACTAAGGCCTCTATCACCATAGTCAATCGCGATCTGGAACTGAAAGAGGCTGTCACTACAACGCTTATCCGTGTGGACAACGCCTATGAATCGTTTGCAAAGTTACTTGACCTATATGTTCAGAATATGCCTAAGAAAAGCGGTATTCGCCCTTTGGCGTCTATCTCTGAGAGTGCAACTCTGGGCGAGGATGTCTATGTGGGGGAGTTTGCAGTTCTGGATGAAGATGTCACTGTGGGCGATGGTACACAGATCTACCCTCATGTGTATGTGGGTGATAATGTGAGCATAGGTAAGAATTGCGTGATTTATTCGGGCGTGAAGATC
>CAYJLL010000154.1:0-4551 GCA_964370955.1 uncultured Rikenellaceae bacterium
CATTAAACTAAAATTCATAGAAAAATAATGAAACTCATATCGTGGAATGTGAATGGCATTCGTGCCATTGCCCAAAAAGGCTTTTTTGAAATACTCGACACCCTCGCTGCGGATGTGCTCTGCCTGCAAGAAACCAAAGCTCAAGACGACCAAGTTCTTGAGACACTCTCTTCGCTCGATGACTATTATATCTACACAAATTCTGCCACTCGCAAAGGCTATTCGGGTACTGCAATTATCTCAAAATCAAAGCCACTGAGCGTAAAATGTGATATTGGAGTGGAGGAGCACGACACCGAAGGGAGAGTGCTATGCGTGGAGTTTGAGGAATTTTATTTGGTGGATGTCTATGTGCCCAATTCGGGTAGTGAGCTTCTGCGATTGGATTATAGAGCAACTTGGGATGAAGCTTTTTATGCCTATCTCAAAGAACTTGAAACACGAAAGCCCGTGATTGTGTGTGGAGATTTTAATGTGGCGCACACCGAGATTGATTTGGCACGTCCCAAGGCGAATTATAATAAATCGGCTGGCTATATGCAAAGCGAGATTGATGGTATGGACCGCTACACAAAAGGGGGATTTGTGGATAGTTTCCGCTATTTGAATCCCGATAAAACGGATGCCTATTCGTGGTGGAGCTACCGAGGAGGCGCGAGAGCGAAGAACGTTGGCTGGCGTATTGACTACTTTTTAGTGAGCGAGGCTTTTGCTCCACAACTTAAAAACGCTTATATCTTACCCGAGGTGATGGGCTCTGACCATTGCCCTGTTGCCATTGAAATCTAATAAATTTTCTCTACCATTATGTTAAAATATATCAAGGCGCTTCGCCTCTATTCTTTACCATTGTCGCTCACGGGCGGTATTTTCGCGGCCATTACAGCTCTAGCTCAAGGATATACTATTGATGGGTGGGTGGTTCTGTTGGTGCTGCTAACCACTGCTTTTATGCAGTCGCTCTCGAACATTGCCAACGATATAGGCGACACCCATTCGGGTGTGGATAACCTCCAACGCACAGGCCCTATTCGCCCTCTGCAATCGGGTGAGATCACCCCAGCGAACTACAAGCGAATGTTTTGGGTGCTGCTGATACTCTCAGTGGTGAGTGCCTCAATGTTGGTGTATGTCGCTTTTGAAACGCTGATGGAGACTTCCTCTTTGGTGATGCTCACTTTGGGGGTGGTTGCCATTATTGCCGCCATTAAATATACCCTTGGAAAAGGAGCTTATGGTTATAGTGGTAAAGGAGATATAGCGGTGCTATTGTTCTTTGGCTTTTTGAGTGTGATGGGGACGTGGTTCGTGCTTACCCAAAATGTAAACTATTCGTTACTATTGCCATCATTGAGCATAGGTGCGCTGGCGGTTGGGGTTCTCAACCTAAATAATATGCGTGATGTGGAGAATGACAAAGCGCACAACAAACAAACCCTAGTGGTGAAAATGGGGCTTGAAAAAGCCAAAACCTATCATGCCATTTTGGTTTATGGTGCTTTTGTTTTTATTGCCCTTTATGCTTTGTTTTTCCATAGAGGTGCTTTTGCGGCTTTGTTGCTGCTGCCTCTGTTTGTGATGCACTTGCGTAAGGTTAATACTAGTGAAGGCTCTCAGCTTAATCCTCAATTGGGGGTTCTTGCGCTGGCGACTCTCGCCTTTGCGATTGTTAGTTCTCTTGGGGCTTATCTTTATAGCCTATATATATGCTAGCGACTCCTGCGGATAGACGTTTTTGAGTCGCATTGTTGAATCCACACGAGCGTAGGATTTTTAGGAAAACCTCGCCGTGAGGGAACTTCTCGACCGAATCGGGCAGGTATTCATAGGCTGATTTATTGCCCGAAATCAAACCTCCCACCCACGGTAGCATACGTTTGAAGTAGAACTTATATAGCTGTTTGATGGGGAACGTGCGTGGCATAGAGAACTCCAAGATAATCACTTTGCCCCCAGTTTTAAGAACCCTGTGCATCTCGCATAAGCCTTTTTCGAGGTTTTCAAAATTACGCACCCCGAATGCAACTATCACTGCATCGAAGCTCTCATCCTCGAAGTGAATATTCTCGCTATCGCCAGTTTGCAGCGAAATAGAATCTTCAAGCCCGAGGGACGCAATTTTCTTTTGCCCTATCTCGACCATCCCCTGCGAGATGTCCAACCCCACTATGTCTCTCACTCCTCGTTTGTAGGCAGCAATCGAGAAATCACCCGTACCACAAGCAATGTCAAGCACTCTTTTTGGTGTGCTCACATCTATGTTTGCAACTGCTTTTTTGCGCCAACCCTTGTCGATGTTCATCGAGAGCAGGTGGTTTAGTTTGTCGTATTTTGGGGCTATGTCGTTGAAAATTTCTTTGACTTGTTCTTTCTTTGCCATATCTGTTTTGTTTGTTTATTTTGCTCTTGTTCTGACCAACCACAAATACCCCAGTAACACCACATTCATCAGTAGAGCATAGATAATAGAGGGTGTTGCCATCTGAGGACTATTAAATATAAAAGGGCTAGAGGCAATAGCGATACTTTGCGCTGCATTTTGCATACCCACCTCAATCACGATACTACGCTTTTGAGCCTCTTTCAACCTGAATATCTTTGCCAAGGCTATAGCACAAAGGCAGGCGCATAGCAGGAATACTAAAATCGCTGAACCAAGTGATGCGATGTGAGTTGCAATGGTGTCGTTGTGTTGGATAAAAAACACCAGAACCAAAACCACCAAAGAGGGCAGAGTGATTCGTGAAATTACTTTTTGTATCTTTAGAGCTAATTTTTCTTTTGTTCGTTTGAGTATTACCCCCGCGGCTATAGGCACAGCCACTAACAATAGATTTTGAGCAATCAAAGCTCCCATAGGTAGGGTGATGTTATAGGACGATTGTGCGTCTACGAAGTTTACGCCCATCTGCATAAGCGGCGGCAGAGTGAATAGAGTCACCACGCTGCTTATCATAGTTAGTGTAACCGAAAGAGCGACATCTCCCCGAGCCAACATCGTAAAGGCGTTAGACGAGCTCCCCCCGGGCGATAAACTTACAAGGAGTAATCCCAAAAACATATAAGCCTCCAGTTCGAATATCATTGCGACCCCTATTGCTAGAGAGGGCAGTAGGACGCATTGTCCCAAGAGTCCTATGATTAGTGCACGAGGCGATTTTAGTAGCTCCTTAAAGCTGCGTAGTTGAACGGTGAGTCCAACCTCGAACATCAAAAGGGTTAGTATGGGGAGTACAATCAGTAGGCTATTCATTGCAAGGCGGTTTAAAAATCAAAAATATGAGCAGGCAAAGATACAAAAAAATACTGCGAGAGATGAAAATCTCACGCAGTATTTATTACATAATTTTAGTAGGAGTTAGCCCTATTTGCTTGCTTTAGTGCAGCACGCTTCATATTTGGTGCGCAATGCAACGGTTACAAAACCAAACACAAGACCAATAACACAGTAGATCATCTCGACTGTGAGCGCCTTGCAGAAGGTTGCGCCATCTACGTAGTTCATCATACCGAAGAATGCACCAGCACCAACAAAAATTGCAGGGATGAAATCCATCCAAGGCACTTTCTCAAGGCAAATTACAGGAATCACCAATATCATCAGCGAGGTTGGGAAAGCCCAAAAACCTAGACTCTCCACAAGGCTTGCACCAAAGGCGATAATGGCAATCGAGGCTACACAGCCAACAAAATAGCCGATCAAGGTTCTAAGTCCTCCTTTTATGGTACACCCAGCAAGGAAATACATAGCCCACGCTTGGAAAGCAACCCATCCAAAACCGCTCCATTCATTGAAGCCTAGTTGAGGCATAGATTGATCGATGATTTGCAGGATAGCAGCTAGGGCCGCAATCATAATGGGGATAATGATAAATTTTTTGAATTTCATAAAATTTGTTTTTAAGGGTTAGTTTGTAATTAGAGTTTTATGATTTTGTTTTAAATTAAGGGCGAAAATTATCCTTTAGTCCAATAGCGGAAGTATTCGATCTCGAACTCACCGCCATTATCAGTGTCCGATGGCAAGCCCCACCACGTTGGGAAGGTCTCGCAGTCGAAATTCACGGTCTCGGGTAGTTTCCAGTATTCGTTCTTACAGCGGTGTACCTCGACGCCGTCCACATACCAAATAATCTCATTCTCATTCCACTCCAAGCCTGCAACGATAAATCGTTCGGCTAGTTTGAAATCAGTGATGTGAGTGCGTGTGCGTTTCTCGTGGACTGTATCGGCGTGGAAAAGGTAGTGAGCTGTTGCGAAATAGCTGTGCTCATACATAGAGTCAGTGTCATGGCGACCGCAAATCTCGAAGATGTCTATCTCCTCCTGCATAGTCGAATCGTTCACATACAGCCAAAATGCGCTAGAGATAGCCGAATTAGAGGCTTTAGAACGAATCTCATAGAAACCATAGTGGAGAGTGTCTACGCTCTGAACTGCCGCCGAGGTAAAGGTGTGATACTTATCGCTGGGTGGATTTGTGGGTTCTTCGCGGTGAGAACTCAAAATGAGCATGCCATTCTCAAGCCTCACATTCTTTGCCATAAAAAG
>CAYJLL010000155.1:0-4537 GCA_964370955.1 uncultured Rikenellaceae bacterium
AATGAGCCATCCTCACCGTAGGTTCCATGCAGAACAGGAAGGATAACATCCAGTGTGGCGAGAACATCGCTCTTAAAGCGAGGCTTTTTACTCAGGTACAATTTATAGTCGCCATGGATAGGACGCATATATACACTCTCACTAGCACTCACTAGCGCATCTATGTCTTTATAGTTCTCGACTTGCTTGAGTAGGCTGCTGCTAATCCACTGTCCATTTTTAGTGATAAAGATAGGGATTGCGTTATATTTCTCTTGATCGATGGCGCTGAGTACTTGTAGCGCAGAGAGTATTGAAATCTCATTTTCGACCGAACGGCCTCCAAAGACCACTCCAACTGTTGTTTTCATATTCTTCTTCTTTAGATTTAAGTAGGTGAGTCGTTACGCTCTCCTGATTTTATTTATAAGTATCTGGCAGATCATTCAGTAGTAGCATCACACTTCCCACTAGGCCATGCGCTCCAAAATGAGAGTCAACGAAACGGATTGCCTCGTCGAATGTATCTACTGCTTTAATGCGCTCAGGATTGTAATTTTCGTTTTCTAGCCCGCGGATGATATCTGTACGATTCACCTCACTTACCACCACCGCGAAACCTCCACTGCGAGCAATTTCACGCCCCAGCTCCTCGTTGGCAGCTTTTTGAGCTACCCCCATCTCTACAAATCCAGGGGTGATAACTATACGTTCAGAATTAATCTCAGGACTTAATGAAAGATAGCTCGCCACGTCAAAGTTTTTAAGCACATCTAGAGCCATTTTAGCTCCCACAGGGTTAGAGTTGTAGGCATCATCAAGAATTATTCGGTTTCCAAGATTGCGAGCTTTCAGGCGGTGTTCTACGGCAGGGAGCTGTGATATAGCGGCAGCACATTGAGCCACGCTAACCCCCATCTCTTTAGCGACAATATACGATGCCATAATATTTAGAAGATTTCCTTCACCCAAAAGTGAGGTTGAAAATCTCTCGATTGAACCCATTGTTTCTTTTATCGAAAAATGAGTGAGTAGTGAATGATATTCCACTTTCTCGATGGCGTAATTCACCAAAGAAGAATCCTTTAGTCCATAATATATAACCTTATCAACGCCCTTAACAGTGCGATTGGCAATATAAGGATAATCGCCACAGAGAACCGCTACGCCATGAGGAGGAAGAGCGTCAATGAGTTCGAATTTAGTTTTTTGAACCTCCTCGATCGAGCCGAAGGTCTCGAGGTGTTGTTCGCCGACAGCGGTTATTACGCCTAAGGATGGTTGAACAATATCACAAATTTCTTTGATATCGCCTCTTTGTTTGGCACCCATCTCGACCACAAACACCTCGTGATAGGGTTTTAGGTTTTCGCGAATAGTTCGCACAACCCCAAGAGTTGTGTTGAAATTCCCCGGTGTAGTTAGTGTGTTGTATTTCATCGAAAGCAATCTTACCATCGCCTCCTTGGTGCTACTCTTGCCATAGGACCCTGTGATGGCGATTACCTTTAGATTTGGCATCGAGCGAATAATACCACGAGCATCGTTGATGTACCACCTAGTGATGGCTTTCTCCATGGGGGTGTTCACAAGGTTTGACACCACCAAAATGACCCACGGTACAGCCGCTGCAAACCACAGACCAGCAGGGTAGAATACAGCTAGAGCGGCTACCATCAATAGCATCGTAGCCCAAAGTCTACGGATGCGACGAGTGACTACCAGTGGTTTTTTGTATTTCTTGCGAGCATATACCATCACTCCCAAGAGATAAACTGCCTGCGAGGCAGGGAGCACTCCTGTGGCAGATAAGAATTCAATTTTTGAAGAGTAAAATAGTGCTAGAGCCACCACCCCGAATAGTACTGTGGAGTAAAAAGGGAAGTAATTGCTCAAATAGCGAAAATAGCGTGAGGGACGATAGCTGTTTTGTTGGAACAACAGAGTGCATTCCCTAAGGGCAACCAGTGTGTAGAGTGCTGCTGTCACAAGCGAGATGATTAGATAAATGTCCTTCATAATATTAATATGTGTAGAATTTAAAAAGGGAGAGAAGTTATAACTTCCCTGCAGGGTGTTTTCGAATGCTAATATACTACAATTTCAAGAAAGAAACAAATGCTGCGCGAACAATATCTGCTCTATCTAAAAAAACGTAGTGACCTGCTCCTTCGACCACCACAAGGCCTGCATCGGGAATAAGGATTTCCATGATTTTCCCATCACTGGGTGGGGTCGCTGTGTCGGTAGAGCCGAATATCAGTAGGGTCGAACATTGCACTTTGGGCATCAAATGTTTTAGGTCTTCATTCACAACTTTTGAGAGTACTCCTCGCATTGTTTCGCTCGAAGAGCGGTAGTCTGCCGAACCTCCAAATCCTAAACTCTCTTGAAGGAATTTATAGCCTTTTTTTCGTCCCATAAGAGCGAGAGTTATTTTTTTGATGAATTTATAGGTGTAGACCTTAATGTAGTAAGAGGCCTTTCTTTTGGGCTTTACTCCCGCTGCCCCCATGAGTATCATCTTTGAGACGGGGTTTTCGCTGGCATATTGAATCGCAACTCGGCATCCAAAAGAGTGCCCAACCAAGATGGGGCTCTCTATTCTAAGGGCCACGATAAACTCTTTAAGAAAAGCAGTATAGCCCTCCACGCCTTCTATTTGTGCAGGTTCGGGCGATGCGCCAAAACCTGGAAAATCAATGGCATATACTTTGTATTTTGCACTCAAAAGAGGTACTAGTGAGTTGAAAATCTCAAGACTGCACCCCCAGCCGTGCAAAAGTAGGAGTTCAGGCCCTTGGCCGTTGCATTGGTAGGATATGGTTTGTCCCGAGGGTAGTGTTATCTTTTGGCTCATCAATCAAAGAGTAGTAGGTAGGATGGGGGAGGTGTTAAAAAAATAATTACAAAGATAAAAATATTATGTGAGAAGATAAGTTTTTCCAAACTTTTTTCTACCTTTATAGGCACAAACTTAAACTTAACAAAAATAAAATCATGTCAGACCGCTCAGAACTATACAAACAAGCTCTTGATTATCATCAAGAGGGCAGGGCGGGGAAAGTCGAAGTCATCCCCACTAAACCATATTTCAATCAACATCAACTCGCTTTGGCTTATTCCCCTGGGGTGGCAGCACCGTGTTTGGCGATAAAAGAAAATCCCTTGGATATATATCGCTACACAGCCAAAGGTAATTTGGTCGCAGTAATCTCCAACGGAACAGCAGTGTTGGGCCTAGGTGATATTGGAGCTGCGGCATCCAAACCCGTAATGGAGGGTAAGGGGCTACTGTTTAAGATAATGGCAGATGTGGATGTGTTTGACATTGAGGTAGATGCAAAATCTGTCGATGAATTTGTTAATGCCGTGAAAGCTATTTCTCCAACTTTTGGTGGAATTAATCTTGAGGATATCAAAGCGCCAGAGTGTTTTGAGATTGAAAAACGCCTCAGGGCTGAACTCGATATTCCCGTTATGCACGACGATCAACACGGAACTGCGATTATTTCCTCGGCAGCTCTGTTGAATGCGCTAGAGTTTGCGGGCAAGAAAATAGAAGATATACGAGTGGTGGTCAATGGAGCAGGTGCTGCTGCGGTGGCATCGTGTAGACTGTATCTCGAACTGGGTGTGAGAGCTGAGAACTTAGTGATGTGTGATAGTAGAGGTGTTGTGAGTGTTCGCAGAGACGACCTAAACCCAATTAAAAAAGAGTTTGCAACTAGCGAACCTTTCGAGACTCTATCAGAAGCATTAGTGGGAGCAGATATGTTCCTTGGGCTTTCGGTGGCAGATATTCTTACCCCAGAAATGCTGCGTTCGATGGCCAAAGATCCTATTGTTTTTGCGCTAGCAAACCCCAACCCTGAGATCTCTTATAGCGAGGCGATAGCCTCTCGTGATGATATTATCTTTGCAACGGGCCGCTCAGACCATCCAAACCAGGTGAATAATGTGTTAGGGTTTCCCTATATTTTCCGTGGTGCGCTCGATGTGCACGCACGTGAAATTAACGAGCAGATGAAGATTGCAGCAACCCATGCTCTTGCGTCGTTAGCTAAAGCTGAAGTGCCTAAAACGGTGATTAAGGCTTATGGTGGCGATCCTATAGAATACTCGCGTACTTATCTAATACCCAAGCCTCTTGACCCACGTTTGGTGGTCGATATTTCGATTGCGGTAGCTAAAGCGGCGATGGATTCTGGGGTGGCACGACATGGAATCACTGACTGGGATGCCTATCGTGAAGAGCTTCTTCGCAGGCACGATGGAGTGTGTTGCGTGAGGTGTACTATATAGATGCGTTTAGTTAATAGATAGCGATTTAACGCTTGTGTAGGGGTTGTTCTTTGAATGTTGTCTAATGTTTTCAAAGCGTTCTTACCCAATAGTGGGTATTGTGTTTTGTGGTAAAAAATAATAATTTTGCGCTTCACTACTAGAAATATAATTTAAACTAGAATAATGACCGATCATAAATATTTTCGTGGACAATATCGTCCGCAAGACAGCATGGCAACATTGATTTGTGATAACCATCAAATGCTGCCTA
>CAYJLL010000156.1:0-1756 GCA_964370955.1 uncultured Rikenellaceae bacterium
CCTGCTAGTGCGTGCCCGCACTGGGCAATTATTTATCTCTCACAAAACCATTGCCCGCGTCCGCTCGCACCGATTCGCTCGTCTATTTGTATTTTCTCTCACAAAGGCACAGTTCGAGCTAAATCATTGCTGCTCCAGCTTGGAGTTATTTTACAATGGCCTCATCGAGGAAGACCCTAGCAGGGCGAAAGCTCCCCCCGCGGGAGCCCTGCTCTCTTATCAGAGGCAGTTCTTCCCGCAGCTTTCGCCTCTGAGCGTACCGCAGGCAGGCGCAGAACATCTCTCACAATTCATCTTCGCAGATTTGCTCTTAGGGCGCACCGATTCGCACCTATTTTACTATAACCTCATCAAGGAAGACCCAAGCTGGATCACCTCCACGGGGGTGCATAATATCTTTAGGTAGAGTGCCCATATTTTCGGCTTTCACTCTCAGGTAGCGCACTTTCGAAGGCTCCCAATTCACGCTCACAGGCTTCACAAAAGCGTCAAACACTTTGCTCTCGCCCTCAACATCCGCCTTAGAAAGCACCTCAAAATTCACGCCATCAACAGAACCCTCAACGCTCACAGACAAAGGCAACATCACCGAGGTTGAACCTATGTGTTGGAAGAAATTAGTCTCAAAGGTCTTGGTTTCCATTTCGGAGCCTAGGTCGATCACAAACTCCACATCGGAGCCTTGGAAACCTTGCCATGATTTATCATCACCACGCTTAACGGCATATTTTCCATCGGTAAGTGCTGTTGCGCCTCCGCCATTGTACTGCTCGTTGAAAGGCGATGTATAGCTTACGGTTTTACCCGTTGCTAGGTTGCCCATATCTTTAAGGGTCAGTGGGTAGCCCACTTTTTCGCCTGCGGGGTTAAATGCCTGCGCTTTGATGGTGGTTAGACCCTCCACTAGAATCACGCTGTCATACACAGCCGAAGAGGCTGTTGGTTCAGAACCATCAACAGTGTAGTGAATAGTAGATGGCAGCTCAGTGAAAATCTTCACTTTCGCCCCCTTGTCCTCTAGTTCTACAGACTCAACACGTGGGGTGTAAGCACTCTCGGCATAGTTCCAACCACGAGTCTTGTAGCGCGCGAGCAGGGTCTGCATATCGCCTGCAAAACGCTCCCAGTCTTTATTATCAACTCCACACCATAGAGCCTCACTCAAGGCCGCCAGACGTGGCAACAACATATATTGAGCATGTTCCCAAGTAGAAATATTCTCTGTCCAAAGGTTAGCCTGACCACCCATAATATTCTTGTGGAACTGGGCCTCTAGCTCATCGGGGATCACTGCGAAATCATACACACGCTTCAGATCATTCAATCCTCCCCAAGCCTGTTTTTCGTAGTTGTTGTAGCCTTGGTAGTGGTCGAAATACACATAATCCAGCGGACACATAACCACTTGATTACCTTTGCGAGCCGACGCTACACCATTGTGGTAGCCAGTCCAGCTCATCACCACAGCACCGCCAGCCAAACCACCCTCGGTGATCTCGTCCCAGCCAATAAGAGTCTCGCCCTTAGAGCGCACATAGTCATTAACCTTGCCAATGAAGTAGCTCTGCAACTCGTGCTCGTCTTTTAGTCCCTCACGCTTTTTCACCCCCTGACACACTGGACACGCAGCCCATTGACCCTTGCCTACCTCATCGCCTCCGATGTGGATATACTTGCTAGGGAAAAGCTCCATCACCTCATCTAGAATGCCAAACAAGAACTCGTAGGTGTCCTCATCGCCCGCACAGTACACACC
>CAYJLL010000156.1:1781-4517 GCA_964370955.1 uncultured Rikenellaceae bacterium
ACTTCCTGCCTTAGCACCCTCGCACACATGCTCTGGGTAGCAGAACGTAGCCGCCTCGCTATGGCCTGGCATCTCGATCTCGGGGATAACCTCAATATTGAGCTTCGTTGCATAGTCTATCACCTCTTTAATGTCCTCTTTAGTGTAATATCCACCATAGGTGTTTTCAGCACCCTCTTCGCTCAGTTGAAGCCCCACCCATGGAGCATCAGCCGCTTTGACCTTGCGCCACGCACCACGATCTGTTAGTTCGGGGTATTTCTCTATCTCTATACGCCAACCTATACCATCGGTTAAGTGCCAGTGGAACTTGTTGATCTTGTGATAGGCAAGAATATCAAGTAGCTCTATGATGCGCTCCTTTGGTTGGAAATGGCGAGACACATCAAACATAAATCCACGCCACGCAAATCTCGGAGAGTCGACAATCTTACCCACAGGTACCATACCCTGCTCGTCCTTGAGCTGCTCAAGGGTCGTCAAACCATACTGCACACCTGCACCAGAGCCACCCTTTAGAGTTGGGGTTCCGTTGGTAATATCCAAAACATAACCTTCGGCAGGGAGGGTGCTATCGATAGAGATGGTAACCTCATCGCTTGCTTTAACCCATTTTTGGGTCAGTTCCATTTGGTTTGGGGTAGGAATAACGACCACTCTTTGGTCGCTAGTTTTGCCGCTACAGCCCACGAGAGAGGCCATGGCGAGAGTTAGAAAGAGGGATTTCATAGTGTTTTGGTTTTTATTGTTGTGTTATTAGTTTTTTGTTTGCTTTTAGTTTTTCAGGGCGACGCTGGGTGGCCTGCTCCCATGCTAGGAAAAGGAGCAGGGTTCCCGCGGGGAGCGTCGCCCTGGTGCCAGCGGCACGAGCAGTTATTTATCTTTCACTAAATCATTGCCCGTGCGGCTCGGACGCAAAGCGTCTTTTATCATTTGGCTCTAACTGTGTCTCTTCAGAGGCGTACGCTGCGGGTGTTCTGCTCTGATTAAGAGCAGGGCTCCCGTGGGGGGAGCGTACGCCCTGCTATGGTTTATCCGTCCCTTATGATTGCTCTAGCTTTTCTTTTTATGGTTAAACCCCTTAAAACAGCTGGAAATCTTCTTTTTTAGTCTGTTTCAGGCTCTTTAACCAAGAGGCTTTTCTTTTTTGCTTACCTCTCACAAATCACCGCTGCTCCAGTTTGGAGGGCGTACGCTGCGGGTGTTCTGCTCTGATTAAGAGCAGGGCTCCCGCGGGGGAGCGTACACCCTGCTATTTGTATTAGCTCTGCATGAAGAGGATGCATTCGTACCCTCTAGCCATCATTGCCGCGCCTCTCGCACCGCATAGCGTCCTTAAAAGAACAGCTTGACTATATCGCTACCATTGGCCAGCAACACCAGCGAGATGATAAGGAAAAAGCCTATATACTGCGCCACTTCCATAAACTTCTGGCTTGGAGCACGACCTGTGATCATCTCAAAGATGATAAAGACCATGTGTCCACCATCAAGCCCGGGGATAGGCAGGATATTCATCACCGCTAGCATGATAGATAGCAGCGCTGTAATATTCCAAAAGTGCAACCAGTCCCAACCTCCTGGGAAAATCTTACCCATGGCAATAAAACCACCCACTTGCTTGTAGGCCTCGGTCTCAGGAGTGAAGATCAGTTTAAGTTGGGCGATATACTCGCCAATTTTGTTGTAGCCTCGGCTAATACCCTCGGGAACTGCCTCCCAAAAGGTGTAGTCTTTATGTGAGATGGTAAAAATTTCCTCAAGGTTGCTATCGAATATAACTCCTAAGCGTCCTGTGGTGTCGGGCACAGCCACAAGAGAGGTCAAACAGCATCCACGAATCACATCTATCTTCAGCGAATCGCCCGCCTTAGCAGAACGAATCAGAGCACTCACCTCATCCACATAGTTCACTTCCACATCGCCCATTTTCACTATTCTATCGTCAGCCTTAAATAGGGCACTCTCAGCTACAGAGCCCTCGCCTACGCTCTCAATCACAGGAGGTATTCTAAGGCTTGCAAACGAGCGATCGTTGAGCATATTTTTAACCATAGAATCCGTCACTGTAATAGTCATCTTCTGACCATCGCGCATCAATTCAACCACTCTCTCATCGCCAAATAGTATGGCTGGAGCAACACCCATGCTGTTTTCAACCTTCTCTCCATCGACGCTCAGTATCATGTCGCCATTTCTAAATCCCATATCCTGCGCCACTGTCGAGAAAGCAAAGCCTCCACGTGCATCCTCAGTCTTGACGTAGTTATCGCCCACACTCCACACTATGCCAATATAGATCAGAGCCGCCAAAATCACATTCATCATCACACCGCCCACAATAATAAAGAAGCGTTGCCATGCTGGTTTTGAGCGATACTCCCATGGTTTTGGCGCCTCAGCAAGTTGCTTCTTGTCCATAGACTCATCAACCATGCCAGAGATCTTCACATAGCCCCCAAAGGGTATCCAGCCCACCCCGAACTCGGTGCCTTTATATTTCTTTTTGAAAAGCGAAAACTTGTAGTCAAAAAATAGATAAAACTTCTCTACTCGACATCCGAAGAGTTTGGCAAAGAGAAAATGCCCGAACTCGTGGATAATCACCAGTAGCGAAAGGCTTAAAATTAGTTGTACAGCTTTGATTGCTATTTCCATTATGAATCTGTTTGTTAGTTATGTTACTTTTTTTGTTGCTCTTCAGGGCGGGGTCAAAGACCCTTTTATGATTTGTCT
>CAYJLL010000157.1:0-4451 GCA_964370955.1 uncultured Rikenellaceae bacterium
TTGCTTATAGGTAACATCCGTCACATCGCCTGCGCCGTAGATACCCTTTGCAGAGCTGCGGCCATTGCGATCCACTACTATCTCACCCATTCGATTAGTCTCAACCAATTCTTTGACGATGGCACTATTTGCAAGCAGACCGATCTGAATAAAGATACCTGAAAGTTCGATTTCTTGATCAACTTGAGTCGAGCGATCACGCACCACAATAGAGTTTACTTTCGAGCCATCGCCTTGAATGCGACGTGTTTCAACATTTGCTATCACCTCAACATTTGGGAGTGAATACAATTTCTCTTGTAGTACTCCGTCTGCTTTTAGATCCTCCATAAACTCAAGCACTGTGACCTTCGAACAAATACCCGCTAGGTCGATAGCAGCCTCAATTCCCGAGTTACCGCCACCAATCACCGCCACGTGCTTATCTTTGTAGAAAGGACCATCGCAGTGAGGGCAAAAAGCCACACCACGCCCCATATACTCAGCCTCACCTTCAACTGAAAGCTTGCGCCACGAAGCACCAGTAGCAACAATCAGAGCAGGAGTAGTTAGGGTTTCACCTCCACGGATGTTGATTTGACGATAATCTAAGTGCTGTTCTACCGATTCAATCTGGCGATTCTCTAGAATATCTATATCATACTCCATCATGTGATTTCTAAGATCACCTGCTAATTTTGCCCCTGTGGTTTGAGGGGTAGAGATTAGATTCTCAATGGCAACAGTTTCATTGACCTGCCCACCTATTTTACCTGCCACAACCGCAACCGACAGCCCCTTGCGAGCCGAATAAATTGCAGCAGTTGCACCCGCTGGACCTCCACCTGCCACTACAACATCGTAGTGTTTTGTTTGGATGCTAGTTTGCGCAACCTCAGCACCATACTGCGCTTCGAGTTTATCGAGTAGTTCGCCTATACTAGAGCGACCTACGCTGAGCATTTGCCCATCAGCATAGACCGTAGGAACAGACTGAATATTCAGACTCTCTACCTCCTCAACGTTAAACGCTCCATCTTCAGCTTGATGGGTGATGCGAGGATTAAGGATAGCCATAATGTTTAGATCTTGTTCGATATCTGGACAATTTGTACAAGTAAGCGACATGTAGGTGGTCAAATTGATATCACCACTGAGGGCTTTGATGCGCCCCATGGTAAAGCTATCAGGTAGGTTGCGCCCCTTGCCATCAGCATTTAGGATCGCAAGCAATAGCGAGGTAAATTCATGCCCAGTGGGAACAGCACGAAAACTAACGCCCGTGGATTGCGAATCTTTCAAAAGCGAAAGATTCAAGCCATCGCCTTGCTTCAATTCAAAAGAAATATTATCACTACACTGTGCCACTCCCTCCAAAAGCTCTACTGCTTCCTTGCGTGAGGAGTGGTCATCTGACACCTCCAAAAGCAGAGTAAAATTAGCTTCCAGATTTGCAAACACACCCTGTAGTTGCTCTTTCATTGCATTATCTATCATTATTTTATGTTTATTAGGGTTAAAAAATAAGGGGGCAATCACAGCCCCCTCACATTATTCAAAACTCTACACTAGAACTAGATTTTACCTACTAGGTCGATGCTTGGCTTAAGGGTTTCTTGACCTTTTTTCCATTTCGCTGGGCAAACTTCACCTGAGTGAGATGCTACGAACTGAGCAGCCTCAACTTTACGAAGAAGTTCATCTGCATTACGTCCGATAGAGTTATCTTGGATCTCAGCTAGTTTGATTTTACCTTCTGGATCAACCAAGAAAGTACCACGGTAAGCCAAACCTTCCTCTTCGATCATCACACCAAATGCACGTGAAAGCGCACCGGTTGGGTCAGCTAGCATAGGGTACTGGATCTTGCGGATAGACTCCGATGCGTCGTGCCATGCTTTGTGAACGAAGTGAGTGTCAGTGCTCACAGAGTAGATCTCTACGCCCATTGCTTTGAATTGCTCGTATTTTTCAGCAACGTCTACTAGCTCGGTTGGACACACGAAAGTGAAATCGGCTGGGTAGAAGAAAAATACTGACCATTTACCAGCTAGATCGCTGCTAGATACTTGAGTGAAGTCGCCATTGTGGTAAGCGTTTGCAGTAAATTCAGGTAGTTGAGAATTGATGATTGTTTCCATAATCTTTTTTGTTTTATTGGTTATTTATTTTTGTATTGTTTATTGTTCTCTAACAAATCTGGTGCAAAAGTAATTGCAAAAATATCATCAATCAAACAGATTTTATCTATCTTTGTATTGATAAAATCGAACACCATGACACTCCAACAACTAGAATATATAGTAGCGGTAGACAATCACCGCCATTTTGTGAAGGCTGCAAAGGCCTGTGGGGTTACCCAGTCGACCCTTAGCTCTATGATAGCCAAGCTAGAGGTCGAACTTGATACCGCAATTTTCGACCGCACCACTCACCCCATATCTCCCACTGCTTTGGGCGAAAAAATAATCTCTCAAGCAAGGACTGTTTTATTAAAAGCCTCTCAAATAGACCAATTGGTCACTAGCGAAAAAGAACTAGACCAAGGTGAATTACGCCTAGGGGTAATACCCACGGTTGCTCCATACATCCTCCCTCGTCTGATCAAAGAGATTCAAGATCGCTACCCGAAAATCGAACTTCAGATCAACGAGACCCAAACTTCATCTATAATCGAGTTGCTCACTCTTGGCGAACTTGACATGGCAATTTTGGCCACCCCTCTTCCTCAGAGCAAATTTCTTGAAATTCCTATCTACTACGAACGCTTCATAGCCTACCTCAGCGAAGACAGCGCTCTGCTGGAAAATGACAGTATCGTCGGAGGTTCGCTTTCCCCCGAATATATGTGGTTGCTCAAAGAAGGGCATTGTCTGCGAGGACAAACTCTCGAGATTTGTGGCGAGGGTGTAGCTAGAGAGAGTGTGTATCAGGCTGGTAGTATCTCAACCCTAGTGAGTATTGTTGATGAAAATGGCGGATACACTATTATCCCCGAGCTTCACACTCAGTTTTTAAGTCCTCAACAACTCTCTCGCACTCGCCCCATAGTCTCTCCAGAGCCAAACCGTGAGATCTCTATCATTGTTCGTGAGGATTTTGTCCGCGAACGTATGCTAAATATAGTCGCTAGCGCTATAAAGAGCATTATCCCCGAGGGGATGATAGATTCTCGTCTAAAAAAATATACAATAAAATTATAGCGCTAGACGCGTGCCTGCATTGGGGCTGTGTTTTATAGTTCAGCAGGGTGCAAAATGCACCTACTGAACATCGCCTATGTCAATGAGCTTATTGACTATAGCATAGATGGTGAGACCTGCGGAGTTGTGAATGCGAAGCTTAGAGGCGATATTCTTGCGGTGGGTCATCACAGTGTGAGTCGAAATACACAGATTATCTGCAATCTCTTTATTACTCTGCCCCATAGCAATAGCAGCCACAACTTCTTTCTCCCTCGCGCTCAGTTCATCTTCTTTTACACTTGGTGCGCTCTCTGACACCTTCATAATTGCTTCGGCAATCTGCTCTGAGGTATCACCAATTGAAATCATTGCGTCAAAGTCGTTAACTTGCGCTGTGCTGAGCACATAATTCTGCAAAGCGATAAACTTAGTGGGCGTTTTAGCAGAGCGCATATCGTTGGGTTTAAGCTGACCCAAATGCAGAGGGTTTACAATAACCACATCTGGCATATAGTGAGCGATATGCTCTTTGAGTTGCGATAAATCAGATAGTTCTGTGAGGTCAATACCTTGCGTCTGCAAATCAAACAACACTGACAGCAAACCTCTACGAATAATCACCGAAGGTTCAACCACAAGTATGTTCATGCGTTTAGTTGCCATCGCCACCTCCTTTCACACTTTGTTCCATCTCACGAATCAAAGGCACCAACAAACGATCCTCTATCATGTTGTGTTGTGATAGATCACGAGCACACGAAAGCAAATCGTAGATCACCTCTATGGTCTGTTGGCTATTTGGAGCGTTGTAATACTTTATAATTACGTCCTTGAATTCTGTGAGAGGTTCATCAATATGGTCATGGCGCTTGCAAAATTCTTCTATGCAAAAATCGCTTTCTACTACTCCCTCTGATAGTTGATTAATATAAGGAAAAAGCGTTTCATCCTCAAATTGCATGTGCTCCTGAATTTGAGCAACATAGTCGTCAAAATAGCGTAGGATAAGCGTTGAAATCTTATCTCCACTGAGCACATCTACCAATTTTTCTCTAATGCGTGGCAGTCTAGCGCTGAGGTAGTGTTCGTGCGAACGACGCAGATAATCTATCACTTGTCGAATTTCAACACCTTGAGTATTTGGCTTATAGCTTGAATCTCCCGAACGCAGAATCAGATTTGAAAGAGCTAAAAATGTTGTGCAGTCAACTCCATTGGCCTGACACACACTCTCTATGGTCTCTTCTGCAAAACCCAGAGGGATCTCAAAACGGCTCAACATAGGCA
>CAYJLL010000158.1:0-4423 GCA_964370955.1 uncultured Rikenellaceae bacterium
ACTTGAACCTTATATTACCGAATTTTACAGAGAGCACAAGAATCATCTTGAGGTGATAGGCTACACCAGTTGGCGCGATCAAATAAAAGAATATGCCGAAAGTTTTGAAAAAAGCGGCGGGGCTACCACAGAAATAGGCGGAGTTACTATAGATATAGCAGCCTCAACCAAGAGTATGACCGTCCACCCTTGGAAGTGGGACGTAAATTCGCAGGACGGCAATAACGCCACTCTCTCCGACGAGTATCAATTTGGAGGTCTGCCCTATATGGTGTTTATTTCGCCCAAAGGTAAGATGATAGCTCGAGGCTACAGCGAAGTTTATAGAGTGATGGTTGAAACCATAAAAAATCAACAAAACACCACAGCGCATACCCACTAAAGGCTCACGCTCAAACATCATACAACAAACGTCAACTTGACGAGCAAGGCTGCATCTAACCCTGATTTATAATCCATTGAAAGAAAAACAAAACATGAGAAAAATCCTAATTCTTAGCTTTCTGCTACTCTGCACAATGGGCTGCTTTGCGCAAAGCGATGCAGGGGCTGATAAATCTCAAATTAATGAGTGGTTAGATCAGAAACAATATTTCAAGCTAAATCGACTCAGCGAGCGAGACACTTGGCCGCTGGACGTACGCTCCAATCTATGGCTAGAGGCTTTCACTGGCGACAAGTTTAAACGCTTCGAGCAGAGCTACAATGCCATCACAAGACTACTGGACGAGCACAAAGACGACTTAAGCCCAGAGCAACACTCACTGCTTCAATCTATGTTAATTTCAAACCTCGCGAGTTCAGGGAAACACCAAGAGGCACACGATTATCTATTTTCACTTGATCCGACCAACACAAATGCCTTGGGCTATTTCAAGGCGATGGCAGAAGCTCCAAAATTAGAGGTAATCCTCCCTGCAAAAGATGTAGAACTCTCCACAGAGTTCAAACAAATGGGCCGTGGAGAGCATATTCACATCATGGGGGAAATAGGGGGTGAGAGCGAGAGTTTTATTTTCGATACGGGCTGCATAGGTTTTAATTTCGTATCTGAGGAATTTGCTCAAAAACATCAACTAAGGGTAATTTTCGATTCTCTATCAACCGTAGGAGCTACGGGAGCTACGGCCTATTGTGCTGTGGCGGTGGGCGAGGAATTGCACTTTGGAGAAATCGAGGTGAAAAATCCGCTTTATTTGGTGTATAACAAGGATTATCTACCCGATTCAATTAAGCTCTCCCCCGTACTAGGAACTGCCATTATGGAAGAGCTAGGCGAGATTCATATTCTGCCCCAAGAAAACAAGATTATCATCCCTCAAACACAAAGCAAGGCTCCCGAAAACGGACAAAATATGCTTTTTGACGGCTCGTTCTATGTGGAGATTGAAATTGAGAGTCAGAGCTCCGTTTTGCTTTTCGACACAGGAGCAGTTAATAGCGATCTGAATAAAAATTTCTTCGATCGTAACAAGCGACTAATTAAAAAAACAGCCACAAAAGATTCTGTAACCATTGGTGGCTTTGCCTCTATCCAAAAGTACGAAACCTACATCCTCTCCGAGCTTAGTTTTCGCATAGGCAATAAAGCAATCACACTCAAAGATATAGACGTCATCCCCTCTGCCCACTCATCGAGAGACTACAGCGAAGGCGATCTGGGCATAGATTTTGTGAGGGCGAACCAGCGATTGATAATTAATTTCGATAAGATGTTTGTTATTAGTCAATAAGAGCGTCAGTCTCTTTAGCCTCCTGCCCCCTTGGCAAACCGCGACTCACACCTAGCGAGATTACTCACCCTGATTGGTGTGAAGCAAATAAAAACAAAACTTTTTTCGGCAAAATTTATTATCTTTGCAGACCGTTATAGCATATATAAAAAGACAGAAAAACACATAATAATGAAATCACCTAAAAGATACCTCGTAACCTCCGCTCTACCCTACGCTAATGGCCCAGTTCACATTGGTCACCTCGCAGGGGTTTATATCCCTAGCGACATCTACACCCGTCTTCTAAGACTTCAAGGCAAGGATGTGCTATCAATCTGTGGATCAGACGAACACGGAGTACCCATCACCCTTAAAGCAAAAAAAGAGGGCATCACCCCGCAAGAGGTGGTGGATCGCTATCACAACATCATCAAAGATGCGTTCAAGGGACTTGGTATTAATTTCGATATTTACTCTAGAACTTCATCGCCAACTCACCACGAAACAGCGAGCGATTTCTTCAAGACTCTCTATGACAAAGGCGAGTTTATCGAGCAAACCTCTCAGCAATACTACGATCCTGAGGCGGCGCAATTCCTAGCCGATCGCTACATCACGGGCACTTGTCCACGCTGTGGAGCGGAAGATGCCTATGGCGATCAGTGCGAGAAGTGTGGCTCTACCCTATCGCCCGAGGAGCTAATCAATCCTCGTTCGGCTATTAGTGGAGCAACCCCCGAGTTGCGTGAGACCAAGCACTGGTATCTCCCTCTAGACAAACACCAAGCCTTCCTTGAGGAGTGGATTCTAAAACAACATGGAGCTGCGGGGGAGGGCGAGCACTGGAAAGCGAACGTGTACGGGCAATGTAAGAGCTGGTTGGATGCTGGATTGCAGCCAAGAGCTGTGAGCCGTGATTTGGACTGGGGTATCCCTGTGCCAGTGGAAGGTGGCGAGGGAAAAGTTCTGTATGTGTGGTTTGACGCACCCATTGGCTATATCTCAGCAACAAAAGATTGCACCCCTGAATGGGAAAAATATTGGAAAGACGAGGATACTAAGATGTTGCACTTCATCGGCAAGGATAACATTGTGTTCCACTGTATCGTATTCCCTTCGATGTTGCGTGCTCACGGCGACTACATCCTGCCTGAAAATGTGCCTGCAAATGAGTTCTTGAACCTTGAGAATGACAAAATTTCGACTTCGAAGAATTGGGCTGTGTGGTTGCACGAGTATTTGGTAGACTTCCCTGGCAAACAGGACGTTATGCGCTATGTTCTGTGCGCTAATGCGCCCGAGACTAAGGATAACGACTTCACGTGGCGTGACTTCCAAAGCCGCAACAATTCAGAGCTAGTAGCGATTTTTGGAAACTTCGTAAACCGAGCTCTAGTTTTGACCTCAAAGTATTTCGAGAATGCTGTACCTGCACTTGGCGAGCTGCAAGAGATAGACAAAGAAACCATTGCAGAACTGAATACTGCACGTGAGGCTATAGAGAAAAATATCATGGCTTACAAGTTCCGCGAGGCTCTAAAAGAGATGATGGCACTGGCTCGTTTGGGTAATAAATACCTAGCGGACACTGAGCCTTGGAAGGTGGCAAAAACCGACCTTGCTCGCACGGGCACTATCCTGAATATTTCGCTTCAAATCTGCGCAAACCTTTCGATTGCCTGCGAACCATTCTTGCCATTCACCTCTGAAAAACTAAAAGGCATGCTCGCTAGCGATGGTTTCACATGGGAGCAACTAGGTTCTTCGGAGCTACTCGCTGTGGGTCACACCCTAGGGAAAGCAGAGCTACTGTTCGAGAAAATCGAAGACGCTCAAATCGAAGCCCAGCTAGCCAAACTCGAAGCATCCAAGGCTGCAAACGAGGCTGCAAACGCCTCTGTTGAGCCTCAAAAAGAGCTTTGCAGTTTTGACGATTTCCAAAAAATGGACTTGCGCGTTGGTAAAGTCCTTGAGGCAGAAAAAGTACCTAAAACCAAAAAGTTACTAAAACTCCTAGTGGATACGGGCATAGACAAGCGTACTATTGTTTCGGGCATAGCCGAGCATTTCACCCCTGAAGAGCTTATAGGAAAGCAGGTAACTGTGCTAGCTAACCTCGCTCCACGAGCCATTAAAGGCATAGAGAGTCAGGGTATGTTATTATTTGCCGAAGAACCAACTGGCGCTCTTCGCTTGATTAACCCCGAAATAGAAAGCACCCCTGTGGGGTCGCAGATCGGATAGCACACCGTTTTTAACATTATGATGGTCTACTCACGCTCATATATAGCCAAGCTGGTTTTTATTGTCTTGGGAGCGATAATCGCTACCGCCTCTTTGGTCTATTCTAGCTATATTGCACGTGAGCTTGCCGACAAGGAGCGCCGAGAGATTAGTCTCTGGAGCCACGCCCTGCGCACCGAAAGGCTCAATCTGAGAGATCAAATTATTCTGGAGCTAACCTCCCATTCGACCGATATACCAGCGATTATCATCGATGAGTATATGAGGGTCTACAACAGTCAGAATGTCGACGAAAGCGATCTTAACAACACCACACGCCTGCGTGAAAGGCTCGAGGAGATGGCTAGCGATGGGCGCACCCCCATCCCTCTGCAGATTGATGGGCGCTATCTCACGGTGTTTTATGATGAGTCTTTCCTGCTAAAAACCCTCGTTCTATTCCCCTATCTCCAGCTGATGGTAAT
>CAYJLL010000159.1:0-4380 GCA_964370955.1 uncultured Rikenellaceae bacterium
GTAATCAATATCTTGTCAATGGCAAGAGAGGCTATATCAAAGGTGTAAACTACCATGAGTCTCATCCAGAGACTGGCCACTATATCACAGAGGAGACCATACGCGAGGATATGCGCCTGATGAAGGAAGCTAATATTAATGCCATCCGTTTGAGCCACTACCCACAGCAGCGCAGGTTCTATGAGCTTGCCGATGAGTATGGCTTTTATCTGTGTAACGAGGCGAATATCGAGAGCCACGGTATGTATTACGACCTAAGAAAAGGAGCAACCCTAGGCAATAACCCTCTGTGGTTGAATGCTCATATGGAGCGCACAGAAAACATGTATCAGCAGGCGAAGAACTACCCATCGGTAATGTTCTGGTCGCTGGGTAATGAGGCTGGCAATGGTTACAACTTCTACGAGACTTACCTCTACCTCAAGGGCATAGACACCCTGCGCCCTGTGCAGTACGAGAGAGCGATTTTGGAGTGGAATACAGATATTTTCTGCCCTCAATATCCTAGTGCAGCGGCTTTCAAACGTTGGGGCGAATCGCAAACCGACCGACCTTATATCGCGTCGGAATATGCGCACGCCATGGGTAACTCTACTGGAAACTTCAAAGACCAATGGGACGAGATCTACAAATACGACAACCTCCAAGGTGGCTTTATTTGGGATTGGGTCGATCAGGGCTTTTATAAGTATAATGCCGATAGCTCACTTGTGACGCTGGTCTATGGTGGCGATTTCGGGGAGAATATGCCCTCGGATGGTAACTTCCTTGCCAATGGACTAGTGGATGCCGAGCGAGTGCCCCACCCAGGGTTGTTCGAGGTGGCTAAAGTCTATCAATATGTTAAGTTTGAGCAAGTAGATGCTGTGGCAGGAAAATATCAGGTGAAGAATATTTATGACTTCAACACCCTATCTAAATATACCATCACTGCAACGCTCAAAGCCAACGGCCGCACTGTGAGCACCAAACACTGGACGCTAGATCTTAAGCCCGATGAGACAACGACCCTCACCTTTGCCCCTAGCTCGTCGATCAGACTAGCCCCAGCCACCGATTATTATGTGCATTGGAGTGTAAAACTAAAAGAAAATGAAGGGCTACTGAAAAAAGGGTTTGAAGTTGCCTCGGATCAATTCCAGCTACGTCTCGCCTATAATAAGAGCGCTTATAAAACCACTACAACTATTAAAGAGGATTCAGATGCGGAGAGTTTCTATTTTAGCAATTCACGTTTCGTGTTGAATATTGATAGAAATACTGGCCTTATCGACACCTATGGTGCTGGCGATAATCTAATGTGGGAGAATTACCCATTGCGTCCTAATTTCTGGCGTGCTCCAACCGACAACGACTTCGGTAGCCGTTTCCCTAGCACCGTGAGCGCATGGCGTGATCTGTCTTTAGGCGAAATCAGCACAGGGATGTGTAAGAGTGTTGAGATGGAGAAAGTGAGCGCGAGCCAATACATAGTCACATCGCAGTTTGCCCTAGAGGATGGATGTTCGCTGGAGGTGGTCTATACTATCTATGGTTCAGGAGCGCTACACGTGGGCTATAACTTTAAGGGTAACCCCTCGAGCAAAATCCAACTATATCGTCAAGGCTTTAGAATGCGCCTTCCTAAGGAATATTCGTCTCTTCAATACTTCGGACGTGGAAAAGTTGAAAACTACATCGATCGTAAGTATGCCGCAGATGTTGACCTGCATAAAACCAACGTAAAACTTGAGGGTACAGACTATATCCGCCCTCAAGAGAACGGTCACCACACCGACACTCGCTGGCTCACTCTAACTCGTGGTGAGAGAGGCGGTGGACTGCTAGTTGTTGCCGATGAGTTAGTGGAATTCAATGCACTGATGGCTGCTTTGGAGGATTTTGATTCAGAATCTGCCGATGCACCCCACCAATGGAATCGTTTTTCGCCCTCTGAGAATAACTCTCCCGAGGTGGGTTATATGGTAAAACCTAAGCAAACTCACTCAACCGATATTGTTGAGCGTGATTATGTAGAGCTTTCGATTGATGGCCGCATGATGGGCGTTGGTGGTGATGATAGCTGGCATGCTCGCCCTTACGCTCAGTATATGATAAACGCTAAGGATGACTACAGCTTCGGCTTTACGCTAGTGCCACTGCGCTCGGCATCAGAGGCTGCTGCGGCAGTTAAGTACAACTACTAAGTGCCGACGCTGCGCCTCTCTAAAGCATCGATTTGATGTTCCTTGGGGGCTTTTCGTGGCGAAAGCTGCGGGAAGAGCGGCTCTTTGCTCATAAGAAGAGCAGGGCTCCTGCGGGGGAGCCAGCTTATGCGGGCTATGATCTGAGAACTAATATTAATAGCAGGGCGTACGCTCCCCCCGCGGGAGCCCTGCGAAAACAAGTCATAAAAGACGCTCTGCGTCCTAGACGGGCGCACCGCCCCCATCGGGGCGATCGTCTTTAACTAAAGTTAAACACGCTCCTGAGCCCCTTGCGGTGCGCCTTAAAGAACGCAAACTTGCGAAGAAAAATCATTGCTAGTGGGCTCGCAGCGCACGCCTCAGAAAAGTGCCTAATTAAAAGCAAATCAAAAACAAAGATCAACAAAATATGAAAAAACTACTCACAACAACTCTTTGCGCTTTGGCATTCATTACTGCAAGCGCACAGAAAGTTCAAATCTTCGAAGGCACACTACTCGATGCAGCAAGCAAGCATCCCAATATGCAGGCTGATAGCAAGGGTGAGTTCCATGCAGCCGCAGGGCGCTTGGTATTCAAAAAAATCACTTTGCCTACTTTTAAAAATAATACAAAGGCGGTGATTAATATGACTCTCAAGTCGGTGGGCGACCGTTGGGACAAATCAGGTTCGGTGTTTGTGATTCCTCAGGGTGCAAGTAGTGATCTATGGCAGGTTGTAAGTGGTGAAAAGAAATTTCCAGCCTCACCCGAGAGCGTAGGACAAATGATGAAAGGCCACGCACTAGTGGAAGATCACCAGCCCTCGATAGAGTTGCTTCGTTTTATGACCCCCTTTGGTGTGGGGCATTATAGCGACGACCAACTTAAACGCAAACCAGTGTACATACCTCATTGGGCTGAGGATGTGAGTTGGAGTCAAGACATCTCGCAACTTATCTCTGAGCTTCAGGGCGAGGTGATAGTTGGTGTGTGGGCTGATAGTTGGGCGCAAGATGGATATAGCGTGGATATTGATATAACTTTCTCAGAGAGTACAATCAAAGGCGACAAGATGACACGCACTGCGGTTCTTCCGCTGCTCAATACAGTACCCTACGTGGGCGATAAGGGCTCTCCAACTATGTTTGCCGACCAAGAATCCACCAACGTTGATTTCACCCTTCCCAAGGGGGCTAAAAATGCAAAGTTGTATTACATCACAACGGGTCACGGAGGCCACAGTGGAGGCGATGAGTTTGTTAAGGTGCAAAATATAGTGGAGGTTGATGGAGAGACTCTAATTGATTTTATTCCATGGAGAGATGATTGCGCTTCGTTCCGCAGGTTTAACCCAGGTTCGGGTGTGTGGCTAATCGAGCGCAAGGATGCGCCATATATCAACCCCGAGATTAATGACTATGACACTATGGATATTATGGAGTCGCTAGCCTCAAGTGATTTGAGTCGCTCGAATTGGTGTCCAGGTTCGTGTATTGTTCCCCAGATGGCAAGTTTTAACGCAGAGCCTCTCTCTGAGCAAACCCTCACCATCAAAATGCCAACAGCCCAAAAAGCCGATGGCGCAAAGTATAACCACTGGCTAGTGAGCGCCTATGTGGTCTATGAGTACTAGTGAACACTGGGGAGTCGATAGGAATAAAACAGAGAGAGAAATAAAGAAATAAGGAAGCATATAGAGATGATAAGAAAGTTTTTGGCAGTAGCTTTAGTCTGCCTTTCGAGTTATAATTCACAAGCACAAGAATCTGAAAAAAAGCAAATTAGCTATCAAGACATAGCGCAGGGCAAATTTGCCGCACGCTCCATTCGTGGGCTTCGATCAATGGCCGACGGCGAGCACTATACCACCCAGCAGGGAGGCGCAATCATCCGCCACCGTTATAGTGATGGGGTGACTGTCGATACTATTTTTAATGCTCAATGGAAAGAACCGCAATTGAAATTCTCGGGCTATTCGATGAGCGATAACGAAAGAGAGATTCTGCTTCAAACCCAGCGTGAGAGCATCTATCGTCACTCTTCTAAATCTAATTACTGGATCTATGACAGAGATACAGATTCGCTGTATGCACTATCAAAAAACGGCAAACAACAAGAAGCTAGCATCTCGCCCGATGGCCGAAAGGTGGCTTTTGTTAGAGATAACAACCTGTGGTGGGTCGATTTGACCACTGGCATGGAGCATCAAGCG
>CAYJLL010000160.1:0-4260 GCA_964370955.1 uncultured Rikenellaceae bacterium
TTTCCACGAGAATACTATTACTATTAATAGAGGTGAAACCTATCCTCGAAACAAACTACTCAGGGAGTTAATCGACGCCCTCTATTCTCGTTCTGACATGGACCTCAAGCGTGGCACATTCAGGGTTCACGGCGATACTATTGATATTCATGTGGCGTATGCAGATACGGCATATCGCATTGTGCAATGGGGCGACGAGGTTGACGAGCTTCACAGCATAGATCCCGTCTCAGGCAATAGACTAGAACACCTAGATCAGATAGTAATCCATCCTGCCACAATGTTTGTCACCACCAAGGAGCGCACAAAAATGGCCACCAACCAAATCCGCATGGATCTGGGGAGGCAGTATGATTATTTCATGAATCGTGGCGAAGAGATATATGCCAAACGCATCAAACAAAGAGTAGAATATGATCTTGAGATGATTCAAGAGGTTGGCTATTGCAGTGGGATTGAAAACTATTCTAGATATTTTGACGGTAGAGAACCGGGTTCACGCCCTTTCTGCTTGATGGACTATTTCCCGAAAGACTATATGATGATTATCGACGAGAGCCACGTTACCATTCCCCAAATCAGGGCAATGTATGGCGGCGATGCTTCTCGTAAGGCTAACCTAGTTGAATATGGTTTTCGACTGCCTGCGGCAATAGACAACCGTCCTCTTAAGTTTGAAGAATTTGCAGCATTACAACCTCAAACCATCTATGTTAGTGCCACTCCAGCCGACTATGAGCTTATTAAGTCCGAGGGTGTAGTTGTGGAGCAGGTGATACGCCCTACGGGTTTGATCGACCCCAAGATAGAGGTACGTCCAACGCTCAATCAAATTGACAATCTTGTTGAGGAAATTGAGCTTCGCACAGCAAAAGACGAGCGAGTGTTGGTTACTACTCTAACTAAACGCATGGCTGAAGAGTTGACAAAATATTTCGAGAAACTATCCATTCGCACTCGCTATATCCACTCAGATGTAGACACTATGGAGCGAATAGAGATCATGGAGGATTTGCGCGCTGGTCGTTTTGATGTACTGGTCGGTGTAAACCTACTGAGAGAGGGACTAGACCTCCCTGAGGTTTCGTTGGTGGCGATTATGGATGCCGACAAAGAGGGCTTCTTGCGCTCGGCTCGTTCGCTCACCCAAACAGCAGGCCGCGCGGCTCGTAACCTTAATGGATTTGTGATTATGTATGCCGACACCATCACTGACTCCATGCGTAAGACCATAGATCAGAGTGAGCGTTTGCGTGAAAAACAAATTGCCTACAACCGCAAGATGGGTGTTGAGCCACAAGCAATCAAGAAAGAGCTTAAATCGATAATGGGTGTAAAGGTTGAGCAGAACAACAATTCCCATCTAGAAATAATCAGGAACAATTTTACCCAAAACAATAGCGAAGGCGGTGGTATTGTTTATGATATGAACACAAAAGTCTCTATGGTTGCCGACAGTAATACTGACTATACTGCCCTAGCAGACATAGACAAGGCTATCGCTCACTACAGAGAGCTTATGGAGGCATCAGCACGTGAGCTTGACTTCCTTAACGCTGCAAAGTTTCGTGATATAATGTATGAATTGATGGCTCGCAAAACCAGCAAATAAATCAAGAGAGCCGAAGCGCACATAAAAATATTGGTAAAATTGTGTTGAATAAAACAAAATAGTATATCTTTGTAGACTAGATGTAACGAGTTTAGATCAAAAAATCATAAATAAAGTAAAACAATAAAACGTTTAACAAAATGTCAGAGAAAACAAAATTGATGAACGAATTTCCACCAGTCTCGACCGAGAAATGGGAAGAAGTCATCGCTGCCGATTTGAAAGGCGCAGATCGTGGCCGCAAACTAGTGTGGCGTACAATCGAAGGTTTTGACGTGGAGCCTTACTACCGCGCCGAGGACCTAGAGAACCTAAAACACCTAGGCACTCAGCCAGGGGAATTCCCTTATGTGCGTGGCACTCGCTCTAAAAATGAGTGGTTGGTGCGCCAAACCATTACGGTTGATTGCCCTAAGGAGGCTAACAAAGCAGCTCTTGAGGTACTATTTAAAGGTGTTGATTCACTTGGATTTGTTATTAACAACAAAGAATTTACTGCTGCTGATCTTAATACTCTTTTGAATGAAATTGATCTTAAGGCTATCGAACTAGCATTCTCGGGTTGTGGCGCAATGAATGTCACTAACCTATTTATGGAGAAAGTCAAAGCTGATGGCATTGCAAAAGACGCTCTTCGTGTGAGCTTTGCTAACGATCCGCTTTCTCGTGCTGCTAAAAAAGGTTCGATCTGCGGCAAATGTTTTGGCAAGATTGCCGAGGCTATCAAAGCAAAGGGAGACTACACTCGCGTGCGTGTGATTGGCGTGAATGGCGCTCTATTTAATGACTGTGGTGCAAACGCAACTCAGGAATTGGCGTTCTCATTGGCTGCGGCTCACGAATACCTAGTTCAGATGCTAGAGCAAGGATTGACTATCGATCAAGCAGCTAGCGCAATCAAATTTAATATGTCGGTAAGTGCAAACTACTTTATGGAGATTGCAAAATTCCGTGCCGCTCGCATGTTGTGGGCCAATATCACTAAGGGCTACAATCCTCAGAGCGCTTGTTCATCGAAGATGCGTGTTCACGCTACAACTTCTATGTGGAACATGTCGATCTACGACCCTTATGTGAATATGCTACGTGGAACAACCGAGGCTATGTCAGCGTCTATCGCTGGTGTGGATTCTATCGAGGTTCGCCCATTCAATGCAGCTTTCCAAGCTCCAACTGAATTCTCATCTCGCATCGCTCGCAACGTTCAGTTGCTGCTTAAAGAGGAATCTCACCTAGACGCAGTAGTTGACCCATCGGCTGGTTCTTACTATATTGAAACATTGACTGATAAAATTGCACAAGCAGCTTGGGATCTATTCAAGACTGTTGAAAGCAAAGGTGGTTATATCGCAGCTCTAAAAGAAGGGTTTGTTCAAGAGCAAATCGCTCAAACTGCAGCTAAACTAGACAAGAACATCGCCCTAGGTCGTGAGACTTTGCTAGGAACTAACCAATATCCTAACTTTACTGAAACTGCTGATGCAAGCGTAACAGAGGAAATGGTGAGTGCTCAGTGTGTGAAAACACCTTGCTCTTGCACTGTTGACACTGAGTTCCCAACCCTTACCCCTTATCGTGGTGGTATGGCATTCGAAAGCCTTCGTCTGAAGAGCGATCGCTCAGAGAAGAAAATCAAGGTATTTATGCTCACTTGTGGATCTTTGGCATTCGCTCGCGCACGTGCTCAGTTCTCTTGCAACTATTTTGCAACTGCAGGTTTCTCGGTTCAAGACAACACTTACTTCAATAGCGTTGAAGAGGGTGCAAAAGCAGCTCTTGAGGCATCGGCAGATATCACTGTTATCTGTGCTGCTGATGCAGACTACGCAACTTTGGCTATTGAGGCTCAAAAAGCACTTGAGGGCAAAAGTATGCTAGTTGTGGCTGGTGCGCCAGAGTCGGCTGAAGAGTTGAAAGCAGCGGGTATCACCCACTTCATCTCAGCTAAGGACAATATCTTGGAGTCGCTTAAGGCTTACCAAAGTGAACTAGGTGTTTAATTAATAGTAAATTTTGAAATACAATGAGAGCAAATTTCTCTGAAATAAATTATAAAGGCCAAACAACCCCATCGTGCGGATGTTCGGCAAAGGGCGAGTGTTCTGAGAGCACTTGGATGACCCCAGAACTTATTCCTGTTAAGGGAGAATACAACGCCTTGGATCTTGAGGGTTTTGAGCACCTAAACTATGCTGCGGGTGTTGCACCTTATCTTCGTGGCCCATACTCTACTATGTACGTTATGCGCCCTTGGACTGTGCGCCAGTATGCTGGTTTCTCAACTGCCGCTGAGAGTAACGCTTTCTACAAGCGTAATCTAGCATCAGGACAGAAAGGTCTTTCGGTTGCATTTGACTTGGCTACTCACCGTGGCTACGACGCTGACCACGCACGTGTTGTGGGCGACGTAGGTAAAGCGGGTGTATCTATCTGCTCGGTAGAGGATATGAAGGTTTTGTTTGATGGCATTCCATTGGACAAGATGTCTGTTTCGATGACAATGAACGGTGCGGTACTTCCTGTACTTGCATTCTACATCGTTGCGGGTATGGAACAAGGATGTACACTTGACCAACTAGCAGGAACTATCCAAAATGATATCCTTAAGGAGTTTATGGTGCGTAATACATATATCTACCCACCTAAAT
>CAYJLL010000161.1:0-2959 GCA_964370955.1 uncultured Rikenellaceae bacterium
CATTATCAAGGCGCAATACAAACCCACATCATCTCAAACACATAGCGGGGGATGTGCTTACATTCTCAGACTACACAGGGTTTGATGTGGTGGTGAATTGTGCTGCGATGAAAGATGTCGCCCTATGTGAGAGGGAGGTCGAGCAAAGTGTTCTGATTAATTTCCAAGGCACTCTAAATTCTCTTAAAGGAGCCACCGAAGGGGGCGTGAAACGATATATATACATATCGACAGACATGGCATCTATCGCAAATAGCGTCTACGGAGCCTCTAAAATGATTTCGGACGCTCTGGTTGTTAACGCATCTCAAGGTGATGATATAGAAACTTGTGTGGTGCGCCTAGGGAACATAATTTCAAGGGAGGGTTCAATTTTTTCTATCCTCTCGAAAAAGAGCAAAGAGCTAGGCTATGTGCCAATTACAGATAAGAGAATGACTCGCTTTTTGATGAGCGATCGTGAGTGTGCAGATTTTGTATGTGAGATTATTGTTCGCGAAAAACTATCGGGCGAGATTTTCGCGCCTCGATGCAAGGCCTATCGTATTGGAGATGTAGCGACAGCGGTTGCTCCTGAATACCCTCAGGTGGTGGTTGGATTACGCTCTGGCGATGCTCTAAGTGTTACGATGGTTGCCCAAAGAGAGATCTCTCGGACAACCATAGAAGATAATTGTTATGTTATTCATCCTCAATGGTGTGGTTTGACTTTCAATGAAATAAAACAAGAAATAAACTCTCATAATAACTTCGCCTACGCCTCTGTGGAGGAACTGCGCAAGCTCTACGATATGCTAAAACGAAAATAAAAACAAATGGAAAAGATATTCAACAAACTAGTTGCCATTGAGCCAGTACATCTACTGCCCGAGGCAGAAGAAGAGCTCAAAAAACTCGCCCATGAGGTGATACTACACAGAGACACTCCACGCTCGCAGGAAGAAGTAGCGGAGAGAATTGGCGATGCTGACGCTGTGATGGTTAGTTTCATCACTCCAATAGAGCGAGAGACCATAGAGAATGCGCCTTCTCTGCGTTATATTGGTATGTGTTGCAGCCTCTATGACGAAAATAGCGCCAATGTAGATATTGCAGCTGCACGTTCGCGTGGAATCGTTGTCAAAGGGATTCGTGATTATGGCGATCCAGGGGTGTTGGAGTTTGTTATTAGTGAGTTGGTGCAACTCTTTCACGGTTATGCAGGAAGAATGTGGAGGGATGGACCGCGGGAGCTAACAGGGCTGAAAGTTGGCATCATAGGTATGGGGGTCACAGGGCGTTTGTTGAGCGACGGATTCAAGCTCTTTGGGGCGGAGCGTTACTATTACAGCCGCACTCGCAAAGCGGATGTGGAGGCAGACGGGGTAGAGTATCGTGAATTGAACGAGCTACTAGGGGAGTGTGAGGTGATTTGTGCGTGTGTGAATAAGAACAATATCCTGCTGCACAAAGAACAATTTGAGACATTGGGTAATCGCAAAATTTTGGTTTCCACTGTTGGTAGCCCAGTGTTTGATATGGAGCCTTTCAAAGAATTCCTCGAGGGGGATAACTATTTTTTGTGTGATATGCTAGGCTCACTAGGTGATCTTGAACTGTTAAATCACCCAAATGTGCGCTGCACAGGTAGAGCCTCGGGCGTTACCTCGCAGGCAAAGGTGCGCCTAAGCGAAAAAGTACTCACAAACATCAAAACCGCACTCAAAGAAATCAATCTTAACTAATTAGAACCATGGCAGATAAAAAAGCAGACCGCAAAGTATATAAAGAAAAAAACAAGCAGTTTTTGATTAAACTCGCCAAGAAAGAAGGCATCCACGAACTCTCAAAACGAGTGCTCTATGAGGTAATTAAATCGGGAGAGGGAAGTCAAAAACCAGGTCTTAACAATGTTATCTCGGTGCATTATCAAGGCTCTCTGATTGATGGAAAAGTATTTGATTCATCTCGAGAGAATCCTTACCCCGAAACACTGCGTCTTAGCGAGGTCATCGAGGGGTGGCAGATTGCTATCTCGCAGATGGTCGTGGGTGATATGTGGCGCATTTACCTCCCATCGGATGTGGGTTATGGGAAAAATGGCGTGCAGGGAATCCCGCCTTGGTCGTCGTTGATTTTTGAAGTGGAGCTAATCTCTATAAGCTAGGGACTTCAAATCAAGTGTAAAAAAAGGTGGCGCAAGTAATTGCGCCACCTTTTTATGATAATTAGAGTTGTTCTATCGTATCAATAATTAACTTCGACCACACCCTATACCCTTCGTCCACAAGGTGAATCATATCGCCGCTGTATAGATCTTTTCGAGGTTTACCCTCTGCATCGCAAAACGTGGGGCGTGGGTCTACGAAGGTCACCCTTTTGTCGAGCTTTGCCTTTGTGAGTTTGCCTATCACCTCATTAAAAATCTCAAAACGCTCTGGCGATGCAGCTGTGGGCAGCATTCCAAAAAGAATAATCTGAGCCTGAGGAAATTCATCCAAGGCGGCATCAGTCACTGCCATTATTCCCTCGAAAACCGAATTTGCATCATCACTTGCATTGTTCACTCCGATTGCTATGGTGACAAAACGAGGTTTGGCAGCATTATAGTTACCGTTTTGCACCCTCCACAACAGGTTCTGCGTCCTATCGCCTGAGATACCCGCCGATTCCCAAGTGTAGCCCTTAAAGTTCTCGGCAATCACAGCACTGTTTTTCGAGGAACCGACCAATTTACGATTCACCGCAAAACGCTGAGTGATGGAGTTGCCAAGAAGCAGAATATCAACCTCACCCTCGCTAAGAGTCGTGGTAATATCTTGAGCGGTTTGATTCCAGTCCGCGCCATTAAACCAACCAGCCCCTGGGCGGTATTCATTGCCACGAGCAGCTTTAATGCACGGGTTTTCATAGAGCCCCTCGCTCTTTAGAATTGCTTTTAGTTGATTCTCTGTGCTTAGGGTGCTACTCTGATCTACGA